>NZ_JAHHPN010000491.1:0-11414 GCF_024606325.1 Endozoicomonas sp. ONNA1 | reverse complement strand
TGTCAGCCGTTCTCTTATGAACTGCTGCATGTCTCCATGCAGACCAGACTATATCATCATCCTCACTTTTGTGATAGGATGCTCCCCATTTCGAGATTGCTTAATCTCTACTCGCTATTGCGATAGTCGTTGAACCTTCTTCCTAGCTTGTCTCTCGACAGTCCTTAGAAGCTTGGCTGCGGATCGTGCAATTCTACGCTCTTTTACCACACCCAAGTGATTAGCTTGGCCCTGTAAAATGTTTCCATTGAACAGTTGGTGTCGTAGACTCTAAGCAGTTTCCCGGCAATTAGAGGAGTTTGCTTGTGGGCTTACACCCACAAGGGACTTAAATGGATTGTAAATCTCAACTTTTATATCGTCAATGACCAGTGACTTATTTCCACGTCTTAGTTTCCACCTTAAAGTGCCTGGGTTGAGATTTAATACTTTAGCAGCGTCCTTAATGCTGTTAAATCTCTTTGTTACACCGGTGGGATAAGTTAAGATAATAATCCTATTAAAATTGCCCTCCCACAATACCTTAAAGGGATCTGTTATTTCTACCCAAGGCATCTTTTCTGATTTAAATTTAAAAAGATGCTGTGGCGGGTATAACTTTTGACCTTTAGACATTGCGCGCAATCTAATAGTGTCTCCATTAAGATTAAGTTTACGGGAGCATTCTTCTATGCTGTAGTATTCTGTAATCTCATTAGAAACAATATCTTTCACTAAAACAGGTTTATTGTCCTTACGTAAATTATTTTCGTAAGCGTGCTGCATATTTCTTTTACGGGTTACCCATTCGAGATTCTCTAAACGGTCATCACCTTTAATGCCATTGATGTGATTAACATCAAGACTATCGACATTGGGTGTAAATTTTTTAAAAGCTAACATTAAAAGGCGGTGTCTACCAGTAATGGTTCTTTTACCAATATCAGGTGTAACACCGTACATCAAATAACCCATAGCATCTTTGTATGGCGATAAACAATAGTGCGATTTAATATTAATTAAAACACCTAATTTGTTTATAGCATAGCGACTAAAACCTGGAATCAGAAAGAAACCACTTTTCCTGAGGCACTCAATCCCTCCATCAGGAAAATCCCAGACAGTATTAGAAGGATGACCATTGTTAGTGTCGCCATCTATATACTGAACGTTTAGCTTATTAAAATAATGTACAGGTAATTGTATTTTACGACTAATTATAGCAATTAAAACATGTCCGTTTATCCCATCGACTTGTTCTATGGTATTATTATTACAGTCTTTAATAACACCTTCCATTGAAACATGGAATTTCGAATTGCAGCTCTCGTAAAAGTAGCCATTGTCATTATTGATAAATCTGTTGAGCATATTATACTTCCTATTAGTGTTATTAGGATGTATAATATTTTATTTTTTTACCATTTGTTAATCCGCACCTAACAACAAAAGTCGAGTAGGGGAGGGTGAAAAAGATTCCATCCAATCGGCTTCCTTATCAATAATTGGATACTCTTCAAATATTCTCTCTTCATCAACTACCCATTCTTGATTTAACTCCTTGAGTGAACGTGATTTGATGGTTGATTTTACATACAAACGACTGGGGTAAGTAGAACCGACTCCAGTCACCGGGTAACGGGTAACAATAGCAGGCAAGCCATTAATTACCTTAGCACAGCTAACGTACAAAAACTCACCCCAAGTAATAGGACGTACTTTAGTTTTAATTTCAGCATCGGATAAATCCCTTACTTGCTTAAGCTCATTTATGTCGTTAAAAAATTTAAAACTATCGTCCTCCTCATAAACCAAACCCAGATAATGACCATCCACTTTAATCTCTTTTGCGCGTATCTCAGCATTACCAAACAGATGAATCATTTTTTCTATCCCATCCGTAGTGCCCCAAAAATCACTGGCTTCACTACTGAGGGTATGGTGTATTTTTTCAAATTTATCATTAACAAGCCAAGCCGTATTCTCACCTTCTGATATAACCTGCGATAAGAACCCATTGCGAATATGGTAAACACATAGGGGTAGGGTGCCTTTCATACCCTGCCACAAACCAATAATGCCGGTGGTTACATCTATATCTCTAGCGCCACCCAGTTCAACCGAGGGTGAGTTCTGTGAGGTAATAACGTTGCGAGTACCGTTAAATATTCTACGCTTACCCCATTTACCTTGAAAGAAACCTTTCTTGCCAGCTACCCAACTGAAGATTAATTCATAGATCTCCAAGGCGGTCAATTGCAGCTGCCAGCGAATTTTATCATAGACAGGATTTTCCCGCTCATGCTCCTGTACATGAATCGTTTTGCTAATAGCCAGAAGTTTTCTATAAAGAGGATTGATCTCATCTTCAGTAGTCCTGCCATCCTCTTTTACCTCCAAATCTCTAAGTCCCGCTGGTAACACAACGTGATAGCGCAACATCATATTGTCTTTATATTTCTTCATTACCCCAATGGCGACATCACGCTTGATGGAGCTGGTTTTTTCATAAACAATATCTTTAACATGTTTCATAAAAAAACTGTAACCGGTTTGCCCATCTAATTCATTGGAGGATAAGAATTGTTTATTCTTAGCATCCCACGTGGCATAGCCTACACCCGAAATTATATCACGATGATACGATTTAAGTTTAAAAATATGTTTTAATATTGTCGGGTGGATAATCTCCAGTTGCATATCAATAAAAGAGAATCGTTCTGAACGCTCAGGTGCGCCTAATCTACCGAATATGGCTGTAGAGTATAACCCATCATCATGAAGGTTATTAGAAGCACCATCGTAAATATCACCACTGGTGACTGGCTTAATTGCCTCAAGGCGCTTTTTATCAGGTATTAACAAATCAACATTAAAAGGTAGTTGAGTGACTTTCATTATTAAATCTCTAAAATTATGATAACGTTTATTAAAAGGGCTGTGCTATGTCAGATGAAATCGATCTAGACGATGATCTTGGTTTAGATGATCTTGATCTGGGAGCTGACTTTGGCGGCGACGCCAGTGATATGTCAGAACCTGTGGCCGATGATCGTAAACCCATTACCAAGGTTTCTGAAAGTTTTATCGAAGGGGTGCGCGAGAATACGCTTTCGCCACAGATCATTAATCAAACTATTCGCTCATCATTACCCAAGGGCTACTCTGAAGCACTTAATACTGCCGATGAAGCCGTTACTTTGGGTAATGATCTATATAATAAAGCTGGGCAGATTATGCGCCCAGCAATCATTGATTTTAAAAAAGCAGCCAAGCGACTGACTCCTAAAATTGAAGGCTTATTGCCTGAGTCGGTGAATGAAAGATTGAATCGTGTCTTGGCCACACCTGAAACAGTAGCCAGTGCTGAGATAGATGGTGATCAGGCAGCCATTGATAACTCTATAGCTGCCATTTTTACAGCTCAGCAAGAAGGTGAACAGAAACGTTCTGAGAATGATCTGACTAAAGACTTGCTCTTGGATCAAAAAGCTGAGGGGCGTCACCAACAAGCGGTCGCTAAAGCGGCTTCTACTGAATCGCTACTTTCAAGAATAGTTGGTTATCAAGATAGTGTATTAAGCAATTTTCAGAAAACATCACTGGAACTACAATATCGTCAATACTTTGCTGCTCGCGATTTATTGAATTTATCGACCAACACCTTTGCAGACGTGGTTAATAACTTAAAGGTCATTTCTAAAAACACCGCTTTACCCGAAGTGCAAAAAGAATTGCTATCTGAGTCTTATCAGAGTCTTATGCGTGATCGTTTGTTAGGAGCCGTAACTGATAATGTCAGTGATTTTACTTCTGGCTATATGGGTAAGTTAAAAGAGAATATTACCAATAAAGTCACTGAGCAAGCACAATCCTTTGCCGATGGTTTAAGTCAGTTTGCTGACATGGCCAATATGATGGCTGATCAGGATGAGCAAATGGCTGAAATGGGCGTAGCCTCTGAACAATTTGATCCTACTAAATCAGGCAGTAAACTCTTTGGCGGTATGGTCGGCGGTCGTATAGCTCGTTTTCTTGGTAAACGTTTAAACAAAACTTTAGAATCTAACGATAAAGTTGCCTCAACCTCTAATAGACTAGCTGCTACCCTTGGCGATCTAGGAGGTAATTTAAACCGTTTGGCTACTGATGGTTATCAGGGGGACAGTGAAACACTTCAGCGCATATTTGAAGCTATACGCCCTATATTACCCGCTCTGTCTGGTGAGCGTGAGAGCATTACCCATAATCTACATGCCACCTCTACTGAGGGGGTGAGTTACGATCAGATTACTCGGCGCAGTATTATTGAAATTATTCCGGGTTATCTATCAAGAATCCTTAATGAGCTTGAGCAGACTCGTACAGGTGAAGCTAGAGAGCGATTGGTTTATAGTACTCAACGTGAAGAGTTTGTACGTATCGATAAAGCAGCTGAGGATGCTAAACAGTACGTACTTTCAAAGAGCACTAAAGAGAATCTGGGTGAAGGTCTTGATCGCATGATGCGCATCATTGATCCGGAGGATAAGTTAACTTTAGAGGCTCGTCGAGTACTTAGTCGACAATTGCTTAAAGATCTGGATCGAGCTGTGACCTTTGATCCGGTTAAAATGGCAATGACCGATTACTTCCCAACGCAAGTCAGTGAAGAGGTTAAAGGTGAGATTAAAAATCATCTAAAAGAAGTCTTCCGCATTGATGATAATGGGGCTATGAAGAACAAGCGAGGTAATACCAACCGCTTAAGAAAAGCTTCATCGCAATTTGTAAGTTTAAGATCTGATCTACCTAATCAACAAGAACAACTCAATCGTTTTAACGCTGTGGGCTCTAAAGAGTTATTGCGTGAAGCTGGACTTATTAAAAAGGTCGATAACTCTCTTGAGGATAGTTTTGAGTTTGATAAGTATTTTGACCGGCTTGAAGATGCGAGCATGACTGCATTTGGTAGACGACTGGCTGAGGATGAAGTAGATTTTAAAGATGATCCTGAACCGCCGCCCAGCGACAATACACCACCTGCGGGCACACCACCTAATACACCACCTAATACACCACCCACACCCAATGGTGATAATCACCATAGTGTTTTAGTTGATCTACCAAAGCAGACACAACTCGGCAGTAATCAGGTGGGCTCAGTATCGCCAGCGGCTATGGTCAACTCTATAGTAAATCCAGTTAGCCCTATAACACCCACCACTCAAGCAATGCCGGTAGCCGAGGTTAATCAGCCTGTAGTTGAGAAAACTACCAGTGAAAAGGTTATTGAGCTAAAAGAGCTAACCACAGAAATTATCAAAGAACGTGAGTCAGCTGAACAGCTTGGTGCGGCAGTTAATATACTTGATCAGATTAAATGTACTTTAGATAACATAGAAGTTCAGGTAGTTGGTAGCGATGTTGGTGGTGTTTACACTACCCACGAGTCTTCTGCTAATCACTTAATGACCGATTCGACATTAACTATTGATAAGGCTGAGATTCATTTGGCTGAACAGGATTTTGATGGTATACCTAATACCGATAATCCAGTCAATATTCGTGACTTGTTACACGCTATGAACGACGCCATTCAACAAGGGGTTGATCTTAAAGAGGACCTGCCAGTTGTTAGTGATGATCCCATCACGGCAACTGATACCAGAGAGTATCGCAGTGAATCGCTGACCCACCTTGAATCACTTGAGCGTATTATGTCTGATGGCTCTCAGGTAGTTCAGGTTGCAGGACTTGAAGATATGGTTGGCAACGATAGTCATTTTAATACCAAATCAAGTATCTTTGCCAGACTGCGTAAGCGTATTGAAAATGGATTCAATCGTCTTTTGGGTAAGGATGAGGATCTTGAAACCAATGATAAAGAGTCAAGGAGTTTAGCTGGTAAACTTAAAGGTATAGTCAGTGGTTATATGAATATAGCCATGAAGCCCTATAAGTCTTTGGCTAATGTACCTAATGCCATTGGTTCTTTCTTTGGTAGTATTGAAAAGGATGTTTATGTCAAAGGTGAGGATAAGCCAAGATTAACTGTTGCTACTTTAAAGGGTAAGGGTTACTACGATGCTGAAACCTTGGAGCGATTGGAAACTCTTAAAGAGATTAAAAGTCCAATAGTTGATGTTGATGGCAACTTTGTGCTAACTGAAGCCGATATAACCCAAGGTTTGATTACTCGCGATGGTGTTTTGGTTAAACTAACAGGGCTGGCTGGAAAAGTCTTTAATTTCACTAAGGGTTTTGCCGGTAACTATATCAACGGTGTTAAGGGATATTTTAATCTATTAAAAGGAGCTGGATCTAGAGTAAAAGACTTTGCTGGGAACCTGAAGTCTTATGTTGACATTTATATACCCGGAGAAGCTAGTCCAAAACTGCTAGGTAGTATTATGAAACAGGGGGGTTATATCTCTGCGGCCACGGGTAAGGTGATTCGCTCAGCTAAAGATATAGACGGTGATGTTAAAGACTTGCAGGGTAGGGTGGTATTAACTCTCGAAGAAGCACGTACTGGTTTGATGGATCATACAGGTAAAAAAATTGACGTTCGTCATCTTGCCAAAAAAGCACTTGATTGGGGTTGGGATAAGGCTAAGAAATTGGCCGGTGCCGCTAAAGACTTTAGTAAGACATATTTTAATAAAACCAAAGATATCTATAAAGGTGGTATTGATTTATTACGCAACAAGCTGTTGCCTAAAGTACCTATTGTTGGTAAGTACTTTAATTCCAAAGACGATGAGTCAATTGAGCAAAATGATAAAGTAGTGCAAGTGCTCAATCGTATTTATAAGCTGTTGGATAAACGGTTAGAGAAACCAGAAAAAGCAGTGCTGGGTGATCTCGATGGTGATGGTTTTCGAGATGGTGGCTGGCAAGCTCAGTTGAAAAAGAGAAAGGAAGAGCTGGCAGGTGCAGCCACAGTGGGTGCTACTAAAGCTAAACAAACGGCAAAAGATAAAAAGTCTCAACTAAAAGGCTGGCTTGATCAACGTAAAGAGAGAGCCAATGATAATGATGATGATGACGTTGGTATCTTGGAGACACTCGCTGCTTTTGCAGGTATCAGTGATCTATTCTCAGGTGGTAAATCAGTACTGGGTAAACTCTTTAGTGGCGGCAAGTCTTTAGTCAAAAGAGGTGCTGGTTTAGGCGCAAGTTTGCTAGCTGGTAAAACTTTAGGTGGTGTAGCAGCTACTACGGCAGCTACTGGTGCTGGAGCAGCCACGGTTGCTTCAGGGGCTGCTAGCGCAGGTGGAGGTCTATTGGCGGCTAAACTGGCAGCTGGAGCAGGTAGTGTTCTTGGTGGGTTGTTCAGTTTACCTGCTTTAGGTGTTGGAGCTGCTATGGTGGGTGGTTATTATGGTATTAAATATCTCGCTCGTCGCTCAGGTGTAGAACCTTTGGAGCGTTATCGCTTTGCCCAGTATGGCGTTGATGTTACTGATACCGATCAGTTAGTGGCTATTCGCTATCTTGAAGAGGAGGTTATTGATCATATTGAGTATAAGGATGGTCGTGCCCAGATTACCCTAAGTTTGCAAGAAGCCGCTGAAGAGTATGCCGTGGACTTCGGGGTAGATCTGACCGATACTGTGAGCCTTAGAAATTGGGTAATCTGGTTTCGTGAGCGTTTCGCACCTGTATTTACTACCCATTTAAGTTTTCTCAACAGTGTTGATTCCGATGTTGATTTGCTGGATGTTGATGATGAGTTAGACGATAAGTTTAAACCCGAAATGATTAAGGCTACTGCTTTTGCTAAAAACGGTAGTGGTCCTTACAGTGTTACTGCCTCACCCTGGCCTAATAAACCTTTGATTAGTGGTATTGGGCACATTGAACAGGCAGCTAATGAAGTAGGGGGTGTCAGTGAAAAAGCACCTTTGCCAAAGGCGTTAGCAAAGAATCTAAACGTGCGACGACCCGAGTCTATCTCACCTGTACCTGCACAGCCCAAGCAGACAGTGCAACACACACCCACTACCGGCACAGCTACCAAGCAAGTAAGTATGTCGGATATGGGTATTGTTGAAGCCAACGGTGACGGTGGGCAGCAGGTAAGACTACCCCTTAAGGGGATAGTAACCTCTAATTATGGGATGCGTATTCACCCTATTTTAGGCCATAAGAAAATGCACCATGGCATTGACATAGCAGCTCCGGAAGGTGAGCCCGTCTATGCGGCTATGGATGGTGTGGTGCGAGTAGCTGGTTATGGTTCTGGTTATGGCAATGTTGTTTATCTTGAGCATAAAGACGGCACAGCCACGCGCTATGCACACCTGTCTCGGTTCAAAGAAGGACTTGAGGTGGGTTCAAAAGTAGCCATGGGTGATCCCGTTGGTTATGTTGGATCTACCGGGCGCTCCACAGGACCACACTTACACTTTGAGGTACGTCGATCAATTGACTCAGGTTCAGACAGTATTGATCCTGTAGCTAAAATACCGCAGCTAGCAGCCTTAAGAAATGTTGCTAAAAATAAACCCACTACTACTTCGGCCAAGGCAATACCGAACTTATCTCAGGATAAACCCTCCGATATGGGTATGGGCGGTTTGATGGGTCCTGTGGCCAGGATTGACCCTATGCCAACCCCACGAGCCAAGAGCGTACTTGGTAAAGGAGGCATGGGTGATCTGGTCGATCAAATCAAGCAGGATGAGCTTCGCAAACAAGTCATCCATGATGCTCAGAAAAACCATGATCGTGATCGTCTGTTAAATCAGATCACTCAGGTTGATACTATATTACGTGAGAGTTTGATCACGCAACAAAGTATTGATGGAACACTTAAAGAGATAAAGGGTAGTATTGATAATCTGGCAGTTACCACTGAGGGTTCAGCCGGTAAGGAAGTTAAGATGGTGGAGAATACCACTGAGGTAGTGCAACCCGTGATGATTGAACAAAACACAACTGTGTCGGTTAAGGCACCAATTACTATGTCAAAAAGGCTCCCACGATAGGGGGCCTGGAGGTTTAAATAATGCCCTTGGGACCGATAACACCACCGCTGGATACAGAATGGGCAAGGCAGGCATTTCTTCTGCCCAGAGAGGCCATTGATGATCTCGACTTGGCCAGACGGTATGCCAGTAGTGCTGATCAGAAGTTCACCGATACCACTCTAGGCGGTAGTTACGCAATCAATATGCCGCCACAGTTTACCCGCTTTGCTGATCCTAAAGTTAAAGGTACAGGTTCAGTTTCTAAAGGCATGGGTCGTTATTATAGCGAAGCTATTGATGATTCAACAGTATTGGTAAATATGCGTTTTGGAGTCGCTGAGTTTAACTCGCTAACTACCTTTTTTACCAAAATGTATGATCCTTTTGCTGGTAAGCTTGCCCGCACTGGAGAAGCCAGCAGTATTTTTTACAAAATTGGCACCTTAGCTGGATTTGTAACTACGATACCCTTACTGCCCTTTACAGTAGCGGGTCGAATGATTCGCTTTTTTGGTCAAGCACCTTATAGCAAATATTATTATCTAAAACCTACTATGCCTTTATATTGGGGTGCGGTTAATCAGATAGTTAATGCCATGGCGGTAAATTTAGGTATTTCGCCATCGGTTTGGAATGAGGGTTGGCAAGAAACCGGTACTGGTGAAAAAATTGCCGATATATCCCAGTCATCACTGACTACCGATGATATCCGTGACTTTAATAGAATACTACCCGATGTATTTCGTGGTGATGGTGGTATTGATATCCGTAAGGTGGCTACTCGGGCTCAGCGTATGGAGTATGAACGCTCTTTACGTTTGACAGAACTGTTTGGTAATATTCGTACAGCAGAAGAGTTATATACTGCCATTAATGCTGAGATGTCCAGACCCGTTTCACCCAAAGGGGTGTCCTTAAGTCATCAGGATTATCTTAAACGATACTTTGACAGCCCGGTGGGTCGGGGTAATCAAGAACCCTTAGAAACCGATGCTGAGCCAGATAACGTAGGAGAGTGGGAGAGTGATAGTTTTTTTGATTACCTACGTCAAGAGCTAAAAGAAGGTTCAGCTTGGGTATCTTTTCGCACCACTATGGATAAGACAGTTTCTGAATCGTTTTCCAACAGTGTTGGCGAGTCCTCTATTGCCCAGAAAATTAACAGTATGTCAGGCAGTAATAAAGAGAAGAAATTCAGTTTTATGGGAGGTAATATTGGTGATGGGATTATTGCCAGTACGGTTGAAGCCGCTGTGGGTGCGGTTGCTGATCTGGCAAAGGGGGCACTTAATGGCGTGGGTATGTCCGGTCTGGTAACCTTAATGGGTGGAGCCTTTGTTGATATTCCCCAACAATGGCAGGACTCTAGTGCTAGCTTACCCAAGGTAGATTACAAGATGGAGCTAAGGGCAACCTATGGTAATAAAATGTCAATCTTCACTGATATCTACATTCCACTGGCAATGATACTGGCAGCCGCTCTACCCTTATCTACAGGGCAACAAACATACACCAGCCCGTTTTTATGTGAAGCCTATTGTAAGGGTCGCTCACAGGTACGTTTAGGTATTGTTGATAATCTGTCCATTACCCGAGGTGTTGGTAATCTTGGTTGGTCAGACGATGATCTGCCTTTGGCGGTGGACGTCTCTTTCTCAGTGGTGGATCTTTCATCGGTAATGCATATGCCTATTGATTCAAGTCTACGTATTTTTGATGATCCTAATGCCTTTACTGACTATATGGCGGTACTGGGTTCATTGGGCTTATCAGAACAGATACGTTCTACACAGATGTTAAAACGTAATCTGGCTAAGATTTACGAGGACTTTGAAACCTGGACATCCAAAGCTAATATCGCTATGGCGCTGGCACACTCAGCGCCAGGTCAATGGATACAAGCATTGTCTGTTAGAGCTACACGACGTTAATAAAGGGGAGGGCTTGGCCCTCCTTTTTGTATTTTTTTATAAGTTTACATTAGTTATTGCCTGAATATCTCTTTAAGGTGTATACTTAAATGAAAACTTTATATGAAGAAGACTATTATGGTTGGCTTAATCAACAAGCAGATCTATTAGCTAATCACGATTTAAAGCAATTGGATATTGAAAATTTAATTAATGAGCTTTCAAATAGAATAATACAAGTAACGGGTGAATTAGAGACGTTATTAACAAAATTGCTTTGCTATTTACTGGGATGTGATTATCAAACCAGAGTAATAAAAAATGTGCATCAAATTGAAGAGTTTAAACAATGGGTGTACAATATTAATCTTCATAGGAAAGCTATTAAAAAGCAATTAAGTGACAATATTAGTTTAACCGATTATAAAGAAAAAGCTATAATTGAGTCTTATCAGCAAGCTAAAAAACATAGTATTCGTTTAGTAAGTAGTTACAATCGTAATAACCGCACCAAAGGTAGAATAGCACCTATAACAGATGACAGCTTTCCCATTGAATGTCCCTGGAG
>NZ_JAHHPN010000490.1:0-8213 GCF_024606325.1 Endozoicomonas sp. ONNA1 | reverse complement strand
CGTCAGCAGCCCGCCAAAACGCATGTCAATATCGAACTGCAAACCGTATCCGGGTTGTTGCCTGATGATGACTTGTTGGAGCGAATGATTACTGCCGCAGAGCAGGGGGCTCAGGTCTGTTTTATCTGCAATCTTGTTGATGTAGCGCAGCAGTCTCTACGACAGTTACGGAAAAAAGCGGCAGGGCGACTGAGTGAAGACCAGCTGATACTGTTTCACTCTCGCTTTGTGTTTGCTGACCGTGAGAAGAAAGAAAATAAAGTTCTTGGCTTGTTTGGCCCTGAAGGTAAGCGACAGAAGGGGAATATATTGGTCAGTACCCAGGTTTTTGAATGTTCTATTGATGCTGATATGGACTGGATGATCAGTCAACTTTGTCCCGTCGACCTGTTATTCCAGCGTTGGGGTCGGCTGCATCGACATCAAAACAAGCACAAGCGTCCTGAGGGATTTGATCAACCTCTTTGTACTGTGCTGGTGCCACCGGAGTCTGAAGAGTATCAGCTGCATGAATTAATATATGGTGATAGTCGTATATTATGGCGAACTGAACAGTTGTTGGCGGGTTCTGGGAATATCGTTGAATTTCCTGAAGCATATCGGCAATGGATTGAGTCGGTTTATGATGAAGAAGATTGGGGGAGTGAGCCTGACTGGGTTATGGCGTCTCATCAAGATTTTGCTGATCATCAGCAAAGCCAGCGTATGGGCGCAAAAGTATTAATTAAATCCGCGATGAATACGCTGGCAGACACTGATGATAAAATTTCTGCAGTTACCCGTGACGGTGAAATGAATCTGACACTGGTTCCAGTTATTTCCAATGCTCAGGGTGAACGTTGCCTGTTGGATGGTTCGGTGGTTGATGAGTTGGATAAAAGTAACCGTTTTGAAAAAATTAGCCTTAACAGTCTTGGAATACCAGCCAGTTGGAATAAAAATGAAGGGCAGTTGCCCGATATGGATGATGTCAGATTAATATGGCTGGAAATGGAAGCCGACGAGCAAGGCTACCGGGGGCACTGGGGGGAGACAGAGTACAAGTATTCTGCGGAGGCTGGTTTTCAGCGCATAAAAAAATGAGGCATCCCCGCGGGCGCGGGGAACAGGGAGTGAACTGAGCTTTATATAAACAAACCACGGTTCATCCCTCTGTGAGAGGGAATTTCCATTATATAACATTGGCTCTTTTTGGTGGAGTTGTTATTAGATACACGGGCACAAAGGGTTGTTAAGGGTTATGATTGAGGTCTCTGATTTATCCAGAGCCTTTGTTTAGCAAGGTCTGACAAGGGTTCGCAGGTTCAGGTGAATGTATGAAGATACGTGAGCTCAGGCTCAAAAACTTTCGGAAGTTTGAGGACTCGGTCTTCAAGTTTAATACTGATACGAATGTCTCAGTCCTCATTGGTGATAATGCAACCGGTAAAAGCGCCATTCTTGATGCTCTGTCCATTATGATGGGGAGTTATCTGCTGGATTTCAAAGCTGGTGTAGGGCGGCATATCCGTAAGGAAGAGGTACGGCTAAAGCAGATCAATCTGGGTGACACAGTCACTCTTGAGCCGCAGTGGGACGAAGGGGTTTCGCTTTCTTGTCGTGCCTCTCTGGCCGAGTTGGCCAATAGTAATGATTCATCTCTTCTGGAAGACTTGCACTGGACTCGGGAACTGAAATCCGAGAAAGGTAAAACGACCCGTATTCTGGCAAAGAACATTGCCAAAGTGGGGAAAGACGCCAGAGCCAGGGTGGAAAAAGGCGAAGAAGTCCTGTTGCCCGTTTTTGGTTACTACGGCACTGGTCGTCTTTGGCATATCAAACAAGATGTAAAGTTGACGAAGCCTGAATCCAGATCGGCAGGCTATCGTGATTGCCTTGATCCGGCTTCCAGCCACAAGTTGTTTCTTAGATGGTTTGCCCAGCTGGAACAGGCTTCGTTCCAGAAGGGTAAAAAATTCGGCGTACTTGAGGCGGTTCGTAAGTCGATTCAATTTTGTATACCTGAGTGCAGGCACTTTTATTTTGATATTGAACTGCAGCAGCTAATGATTGAGCTGGGAAATGGACAGCTATTCAGCTTCGATAATCTGAGTGATGGTTATCGTAATACTCTGGCTATAGTGGCAGATATCGCACACAGAGCAGGTCGTCTGAATCCTCATCTGATGGAGATGGCCCCATTAGAAACCCCTGGCATTGTGCTGATTGATGAAGTCGATTTGCATCTGCATCCCAAATGGCAACGACGGGTACTAAATGACCTGCGGGAAGCATTCCCGAAAGTGCAGTTTATTGCTACTACTCATTCTCCTTTCATCATTCAATCTTTACGACCCGGTGAAGTGGTTGACTTGAACTCTTTTCTTCCCACAGATGAAAGCTCTGAAGCAGCGTCTCCTGCGCCAAAAGAACCATTCAGTGATCAGAGTATTGAAGATATTGTGGAAAGGGTGATGGGCGTTGAGGTGCCTTCTCGGAGTCAGCGTTGGCAGGCAATGAATGATACCGCTAAAAAATATTACACGTTGCTTCAGCAAGCGAACGTTGCTTCAGAGGAAGAGAAAGAGCAGTTAAAGCAGGAGCTGGACGAGCTGAGCGCACCCTTCAGTGATAATGTGGCTTACCATGCCTTTCTTGAGATGGAACGAGCCGCAGCCGGTCTGGGCAAAGGAAAAGCTGTAGAGGAGTAATTCATGAGGCCAGTGGATAAGGAGGCTGAGCCTCTGGATGCGAATGGAAATCCAAAGCAATTCAGTCAATACCAAAATGCCCGAAGGGATTTAATTGAAAGACTGGGTGGTTATTGTTCTTACTGTGAAATGAAGCTTGACGCATCTCTGGCAGTTGAGCATGTTCTGCCGAAAAAACATCACGAAGATTCGGCATTATCCTGGTCAAACTTTCTGCTGGGTTGTACGAATTGCAATTCAACCAAGGGTGATCATGATCCGCTTATAAACAGCTGCTTCTGGCCTGATGCAGATAATACTTTCAGAGCTTTTGAATACTCAGAGGACGGGGTTGTTCGCCCGAATCAGTCACTCTCTGATTCTGAAAGAGAAAAAGCTATGCGAACTATCCGACTAACTGGCCTGGATAAAACGCCTTTGCAAGCAACAGCTTCTGATCGTCGCTGGCAACAGAGAAGAGAAGTCTGGCAAATTGCCCAACGAACCAAGCAACGGTTACAGCGCAATGACAATGAAGACTTCAGGGATCAGGTTGTTGAAACGGCTGTTGGTCATGCTTACTGGAGCATCTGGATGACTGTGTTTGCAAATGACAGCGATATGCTCAATCGTCTGATTCGTGCTTTACCGGGTACTGCTCAAAGTTGTTTTGATACCGATGGTCATCCTGTATTAAGGCCAGGCGGTCAGATATAACATCCTTAAGCAATCTTGTCTGCTGGTGACTTGATATAAACTAACCACTTGAATAATTATATCTAGGCTTTATTATGCTCTTCATCCTGTAGCAGCATGTTGTGGTTGTTGGGTTGGCTTGAAGCAGACGTTACGATTTTGAACTCTTCAATGACCATAAGCTTGCTGCGTGAATCTTGGTTTTTACACTGCTTGTCATTTGAAGAGACATAAAAAATTGAAGCCATTTTCATTACTTGACCAACCGTGGATTCCCCTTCAGTACGAGGGTGCCCGGCACTGGATCACCTATCGGCAACTCTTATGTGGGGAGGAAAGGGGTGACCTTTGCCTACCCCGCGATGATTTTGAGCTGGCTTGTTTGCAATTATTGGCAGCTATCACTCAGGTTTGTTTCACACCATCTGATCGAAAAGAGCTGCTGGCTCGACTTAAAAAGCCCTTGTCTACCGATGAGTTTCTGAAGGGGGTCAAGGGTAAAGAGGCCTGGTTTGATCTGAATCACCCGGATACGCCGTTTATGCAAATCCGCGGGGTTAAGGCGAGCAAACCGACCCCGATGGATAAGCTGCTGGCAGGTGTGGCAGACGGAACCAACAAACCCTTTGTTAATCCTCATGGATTAGCAGAAGGGCTCTGTGGCAGCTGTACGGCGATCGCCTTATTTAACATGGCTAATAACTGTCCCAGCATGGGCGGTGGCTTCAAGGGAAGCCTGCGCGGTAGCACACCAATTACGCAACTGATTACCGGGCCTGTTACGCAACTAATTACCAAGCCTGATCTGCGTACAACAGTATGGTTGAATGTGCTGCATCAGGAGCGTTTGAGTAACATTGTTATGCCTTGGCATCAAGCTACTGCTCAACAAGCCCCAAACTATGTTGATCCCGTCAAAGCAGGAGAAAAAATTCGAGCAACGAACATCGGTCTTGCTCGTGGGCTACTATGGCAACCAGCACATTTTGAACTCTTGCCTGCTGAAGACAAAGGTTGCTGCAGTGTCTGTAATGCCTCTGCACCCCTGTATAAAGGTTTTAATAAAGCCAAATTTAATTACACAGTGGAGGGTAACTGGCCGCACCCGCTGTCAGCCCGAACCTTCAAGATTGTCAAAGGCAAGAAAGAAGAAAAGTTTCCGTCGTTTACCACCACCGCACCTGGCTGGACTCAACTAAGCCGTTTGGTTGTGGCAATGGAATCCAGTAAAGAAGGACAAATCCCTGCTCCTGTACTGATACAGACCAGGGATGACAATTTGATCAAGCAGAAGCATTTACGATTTGTTATCGGCGGTTATAGAAACAACCAGGCAACGGTACTGGAACGGCGCCATGAGTTTTTCAGTCTGGCAGATGGTTGGGCTGAACACGGAGAGGTGATCCACTATATCATAAAGATAGGACTGGGTTACAAAACGGCTTTGCGCAAGGCGCTCTATCTCTTTTCAGATGGTATTAAGGATAAAAACAAAGAGATCAAAGGCTCTGGTGTCAATCTCTGCCAGTCGGGTGACGACCTCTACTTCCAACAAACAGAGCAATGGATTCGGGACACCTTTGCCGATATCAATTTCAAGGAGCCACTACCCGCTATAGATCGCCTGCGCACTCAATTAAAACAAGCAGTATTGCAATTATTTGATCAGCTCACACAACCCTACCGGCAGGAACCCAAAATGCTCAAAGCACTGGCATTGGCCCGGCGCAGCCTGAATAAATCACTGGCTGAACTTCAGCCTGTGGTGACAGAGGAGAATTAAATGCAACCTTCTAACAAAAAGTCTCAGGATTTCATCCAGTTGTGGAATCGTTATGATGATTTGAGCGCTGGTTACAAAGCCGAGTTACGCAGGGTTTCGACACCCGATGATCTCATTGAAGTCCCCGCCTTTTATCGGCTAACGCGAGGTTATGGCAGCCATATAAATGTTCGGCGGCTGGTTTATTGTCTGCCATATCTGCAACATCAGGATGGTGGTAATTCATTGGGTAAAGCTCTGGCTGAGGCTGGAGTCAGGGAAAAACGGCTGTTTATGGTGATTCGCTCACAGGAACCCAATGATCTGATTCAGTTGCGCCGTTTGTTGCAGTACGTGAAACCAGTCGTTGACTTTTCGCAGGCAGCCTGGCTGCTATTGAGCTGGGATAAGCCTGAACAAAAGCAAAAATTGCTGGAAAATTTCTTTCTGCATCAGAAAGAGTCCTCCTGAACCGTTTTTTTACCTGACATCTAAAAGGACAACCTTATGAATAAGAACTTTGTAAACTTCCATATCCTGATTTCCCATAGCCCGTCCTGCCTTAACCGTGATGACATGAATATGCAGAAATCGGCTATTTTCGGTGGTAAACGCCGGGTGCGTGTTTCCAGCCAGAGCTTGAAGCGTGCAATGCGCACCAGTGAGTACTATCAGGTGCATTTTCCCGAGGTATCAATTCGTACCAGACAACTGGAGCTGTTAGGGAAAGAATTAACTCAGCTGGCTCCAAAAATTGATGAAAAATGGATTTCTAAGAGCATAGAGCTTTTTTCCAGCAAGGTGATTGATGACTCAGATGATGGTGTGGAATCAGACGAGGAAAGCACACAAAAGAAAATAGCAGTAGCACCTTGGTCTGTCTCAGAGTTCAAAACATTTTGTGCGCTTGTTCAAGAAATCTATGAGTCTGATTTAAATGAAAAGGATTATGAGTCACTGAAAAAAGCTATAGAGAAAGAGGGTAAAAGAAAGGCAACGGCAAAGAAGCCGAAATTATCTGATGATGAAGTTAAAGATATTTTTCTGGCAAAAATAGTAAAAAGAGAGCTAAAAGAGCGCACTGAAGCAATGGTTAAAGCTTGTGGACGAACAACAGATATTGCTCTGTCGGGTCGAATGGCAACATCAGGTTTAATGACCAATGTTGATGGGGCTCTCGCAGTGGCTCATTCCATCACCACTCACGCAGTTGATGCCGATATCGACTGGTTCACTGCCGTTGATGATTTGCAGGAAATAGGATCAGGCCATCTGGATACCCAGGAATTTTCTTCTGGCGTTTTTTATCGTTATGCCAGCCTGAACCTTCAGCAATTACAAAAAAATCTGGGTGATGCTTCCCGTGAACAGGCGTTGGAAGTTGCTGCCCATGTGTTGCATATGCTTGCCACTGAAGTGCCTTCTGCCAAGCAACAAAGTTTTGCTGCCCACAATTTGGCTGACCTGGCACTGGTTTGTTTTTCTGATCAGCCACTGTCTCTGGTCAATGCCTTCGAAGACCCCGTTAAGGAAACTGGCAATGGTTTCCGCCGTCCTTCAATAAACGAACTCCATGATCATTGGCAAAAACTGGCCGTAGGGTTTGATCTGGATGATAGCTGTGCCGAATTTGTGCTTGAAGACGTTGAAGTTCCTAAAGGTATTAGTGCTGTTGAATCCTTATCCGCACTGAAGCAATGGGTTCAAAACAACGGTGAGGACTGATGATGCGACAGCATTTGATTCTGAAACTGGAAGGTCCCCTGCAAAGCTGGGGCAAACACAGCTTTGAAGGATTACGACCATCGGAGGCTTTTCCGGGGCGCAGTGCCTTGCTGGGTCTTCTGGGAGCCTGTCTTGGTATTGACCGTGAAGACTTTGAAAGGCAGCGCCAACTAGCGACGAGTGTCGGCTTTGCAGTGCGTATTGACCAGGGCAAACACAGGCCGATAAAAATGACTGACTACCACACCGTCAAGGATGCACGGGTTGATTATCAAGGACTGAAAAGCCATCAGACCATTCAGACCTGGCGTGAGTATTGGCAGGATGCCAAATACACTGTTGCCATCTGGAATCTGGCAGAAGCCAGTATCTCTCTGCAACAATTGCAGCAAGCCGTACACAAACCCGTCTTCACTCCGGTTCTGGGCCGACGGAGTTGTCCATTGGTTCGACCCTTGTTTGAAAACATGATTGAAGCCGAAGATGCGCTGGCTGCACTGATTAAAATTAAACCTGTAGCCGGTACAGTCTACAACGAAGAAAAATCAGGCAGCCGCCCGCTTCAACTCAGGGATGTACCCATCACTGAACAGCCAAGGCAGTTTGCTAATCGGAGTGTCCATGTGCAGGTGCTGACGAAAGAGGAGGGATGTGATGTATCTGGCTAAAGTGCATATTGCCCCTGCAAAGAGTAACAATGCTTACGAACTTCATCGGGCTTTGTGGCAATTGTTTCCTGATCGACCGAATGATAACCGCACCTTTTTGTTTCGTGTAGAAAGCCTGAGTCGTGCGTTTGGGGCTCAGGTCTTAATGCAATCACACTTAAAGCCAGCTGACAGCGGTGAACATGTTCGTTGTCTGGCAACGAAAGTTGTAAATTATCAATTTCAGCAAGGTCAGCAACTGCGATTCCGACTGCGATGTAATCCAGTTAAGGCAATGAAGGATGAGCGTAAAGGTACAGTGACCCGTAACGGTAGAACTCATACCCGTTCGGTCAGGGTGCCTTTAATCAGTGAAGAACAGCAACAGCAATGGCTGAGCAGTAAACTCAAACAGTCCGGAGCCTGTTTACAGGCGGTCAATATAGTGCAGGAAAATCCACTTTACTTCCGCAAAACACGGGAAAAGCGCAGTGGTAAGGTGCAGCCGGTGTTGTTTGAGGGGCTAGTGCTGGTGGACGATCCGACAGCATTGCAAACGGCTGTGGCTGAAGGCATAGGGCCTGCAAAATCCTTTGGCATGGGGCTGTTAAGTTTTGCTGCTTGTTAAGACTGGAAGAGAACGATAACAGGGAGGTAAGATGTCGTTTATCTCACTAAAACCCATCCCAATCAAAGATCGGATGTCCATGGTGT
>NZ_JAHHPN010000489.1:0-7712 GCF_024606325.1 Endozoicomonas sp. ONNA1 | reverse complement strand
ATGCTAGTTATCATTTGCTGGTTTATCACTGTTTGGATGTAGCTGCGGTTGGCAGTTTACTACTTGATCCAGAAAAAAAACTATGCCAATCACTGGCCAGACAGTTGGAATTAGAGCCTGACTGGTTACAACAATGGTTCACATTTTGTTTGATGTTACATGATGTAGGTAAATTTGCCCGTTGCTTTCAAAATAAAGTGACAGGACTCTCTTCAGAACTGGTGCCTGAAGTTACAGGTAAAAAAGATATTCGGCATGATTCTCTGGGTTTTACGCTCTGGACGAATGAGTTGTGTAAGCTGATATCTGACATTATTCCGTCCCAAAAAACGCAGCGTTCCGTCCACCCCTGGCTGGAAATTGTTTGTGGTCATCATGGTAAACCCCCACAGCCCCTGAGGACAGTTAAGACAGCCCTTGTTCCTGAGGAAGACATTCCCGCTGCGGAATCTTTTTTGAGAGAAATAGCCAAACACTGGTTGCCTGATTTGACACCATTAAGCTCAATCAATAAAGAAGGGTTTAAGAAGTCTTCATGGCAATTGGCAGGTGTTGCCGTTCTGGCAGACTGGCTTGGTTCTGACCAGAGCATTTTTCACTATAATAGCGATATACAGCCTTTACCTGAATACTGGAAACAAACAGCACTTCCTAAGGCGAAAGAAGTTTTGTCAAAACGCGAGTTCCAGCCCAAAGCCATCACCCCTTTCAGATCCATTCAAGACCAGTTCGATTTTATTCGACAACCTACCCCTCTGCAGCAGTTTGCTCAAAGCGTTGAGATTCGACAAAACCCGCAGCTATTTATTCTGGAGGATGTGACCGGAGCCGGAAAAACGGAAGCGGCTATGGTATTGGTGCATCGTTTGTTGAGTCAGGGGTTGGCAGAAGGGTTGTATGTTGGTTTGCCGACCATGGCTACAGCGAATGGCATGTACGACAGGTTAAAAAACAGTTATCGGTCCTTATTTCAAGGGAGTCCCAAACCTTCTCTGGTCTTGGCACACGGAGCCAGCCAGTTGTCAGAAGATTTTCAGGAATCAATTCAGCTGGAAGATCAACAGAGCGACCAGACTTATGCGGCAGGTGATCAAACTGCCAGTGCCTATTGCAACCAATGGCTGGCAGATAGTCGCAAGAAAGCGTTATTAGCTGATGTTGGTGTTGGTACGATTGATCAGGTTTTGCTGGCGGTATTGCCCGCAAGACATCAGTCACTGCGAATGTTGGGGCTAAAAGGTAAGGTGCTGCTTCTGGATGAAGTTCATGCCTACGACTCCTATATGCGAGAGTTACTGGCTGCACTACTGCAAGCTCACGCCTCTCAGGGCGGTAGCGTTATTTTATTGTCTGCTACATTGCCCCATCAATTTCGTAAGGCATTACTGGACGCTTATCTTAAAGGGCGGGGGCTGGAGTTGGAAAGTCTGCCTGCAACAAAAGCTTACCCGCTAGTCAGTCAGGCATGTGATCAGGGATTTGCTGAGAAACAGCTTTCCACTCGTGACAGTGTTAAACGACAAGTTAAGGTTAAGAGGCTGGGTGATCCTGCAGAAGCCATTGAATTAATTATCAGGTCTATCGAACAGGGTTGCTGCATTTGCTGGATTCGCAATACCATCGGGGACGCCAGGTCAGCATGGCAGCAGCTTGACGATGACCCACGAATTGATTCAGCAAAACTTACCCTGTTCCATAGTCGTTTTTCCATGATTGACCGGCAAACGATTGAAGGGGATGTATTAAAAAGATTTGGCAAAGAATCTGGCCCAGAACAAAGAATGGGTCAGGTGTTAATTGCCACTCAGGTCGTAGAACAAAGCCTGGACCTGGATTTTGATAGTATGATTTCGGATCTGGCACCTATAGATTTGCTGATTCAGCGCGCAGGCCGACTTCAACGTCATAATAGGGATGTTGCAGGCAAACGGCTCGAAAATGACCAGCCAGACCAGCGTTTAACGCCTTGCTTTTATCTTCTCTCACCTGATCCGCTGCAAGTTCATAGTGACCAGTGGCTCAAGTCCGTCCTGCCCAGAATTCAAGGTGTTTATTCCCATGTGGGGCAGTTATGGTTGACTGCCAGACTGTTATTAGAAAAACAAGGCTTTGCCATGCCAGAAGATGCCCGTGACTTGATCGAGGGCGTTTATGGTGTCAAAGCGCAAACAGACATTCCTGAGCAGCTGCAAAAAGCCAGTGATGATGCCCTTGCCAAAGATAATGCCCGTAAAAATATGGGCGAATTCAATTGCCTGAAGCTTGAGTCGGGTTATAACTGGAAAAGCGGTGGCCCTGCTAACGGCTGGGATGAGGATACTCATATACCTACCCGGCTCAATGAAGTCGAAACCGAGACTATCGTAATAGCCGTGCCGGATGACAACGGGCATTTACACCCTTTAGCCAATACCGGCAACCCAAAGCATTTTTGGCGACTGAGTCTGCTTCAGTTGCCTGTTCATGAGTGGGAGAAAGCCAGCTTGCTTATTCCAGACGACTGGTCAGTGGAAATAGAACGAATAAAGCAACAGTACCCTTACTTAAAGTACTTCCAAATATTGCCACTTGTGGCTGAAACAAAACATTTGTACCAGTCACAAGGCGGCTGGGATCTGGACAGAAAACCCTGCGGGCGCAGGGAACGTAGTTTGCCGCACTATTAAACGGATCAGCTCTGAGTCTCAGAGAAGGGTCGGGAGCAGTGTAGGTGGGTTTTCCGTCACAGGTAGAAAATTAATCACAAAAAATATAGCAGCACTATTAAACTTGTCTAATCTTCTTTTGGGTTTATAGAGGCTTTTAAAATGAATCTAGTTACAGATAGGTGGTTGGCTGTTACCCGGCAAGACGGCAGTGAGTGTAAAATTGCTCCCTGGCAAATTGCCGAAACTGAAAATCCGGTGGTTGAAGTCAACGTTCCACGAACGGATTTTAAGGGAGCACTGTATCAATGGTTAGTTGGTCTTTTACAAACCACTCTTGCTCCTGAAGATGATGAGGAGTGGTATGAGCTTTGGGAAGAGTCACCCTCCGAAACAAGCCTGCAGCAAGCGTTTAGTTCTGTTGCATCAGCGTTTGAACTGGTCAGTGATGATGGCCCTGCATTTTTGCAAGACTTTGATTTACCGGAAGCTGAGCAAAAACCGATATCTGCCTTGCTGATTGAAGCGCCGGGCAGCAAGACTCTCAAAGACAACCTTGATCATTTTATCAAAGGCGATACGGTCAGTGAGATGTGCGAGAGTTGCGCAGCAACAGCATTGTTTACCTTGCAAACCAATGCACCCTCCGGAGGGTCCGGGCATCGGGTTGGTTTAAGAGGAGGTGGGCCTTTAACTACCTTGGTTTTGCCAGAAGCACCTTCGGCAAGCTTGTGGCAAAAACTTTGGCTGAATGTGTTAACCCGGGAAGACTATGAACCTGAATGTCAAAACCGGGCAGACATATTTCCCTGGCTTGGAAAAACTCGTCTGTCCGATAAGTCTGGCCAAAGTACCCAACCCAGTGATACGCATCCATTGCAAATGTATTGGGGAATGCCTCGCAGAATCCGCTTATTAAATAATAAAACCACAGGCAACTGCAGTTTGTGTGGCGCTCAGGATGAAACGTTATTCAACGCTTTCACTACTAAAAACTATGGCGTGAATTATGAAGGTCTCTGGCTTCATCCTTTAACCCCTTACCGCAAAGATCCTAAAAACAAAAATCCACCGCTTAGCCTGAAAGGTCAGCAAGGTGGGCTGGGTTATCGTCATTGGCTAGGTCTATGCCTCACAGATGCCGATAATGGCAATGGTGCGGCGGAAGTCGTGCAACGTTGGCAGGAAAGGGCGAACTATTTCCGGGAAATAGCAGAGGCTGGCATGAGGCTATGGTGTTTTGGTTTTGACATGGACAACATGAAAGCTCGCTGCTGGTACGAGCATCAAATGCCACTGATTAAAGTGGATGAAAATTATCGTGATGCTTTTGTCGACCTGGTTGGTCAGTTAATGATTGCCGCTAAAGATACCGTTTCTTTGTTAAGAACGCAGGTAAAAACAGCCTGGTTCAGCAGGCCTAAAGATGCCAAAGGTGACATCAGCATGATTGACCAGGCTTTCTGGCAAAAAACAGAAAGCGCATTTTACCAGCACCTGCATACCTTGGCGGTTTTGCCAGAAGATACCTCAGATTTGCCGGCAAAGGTGGCTAAACAATGGGTGGAACTACTCAGCAAAACGGCGACAGAGCAGTTTCATTTTTGGGTGCTGGAAGGTGATATTGAAGACCGGGATATGAAAAGGATTATTGGCAGTCGCAGGTTGCTGTCCAGTAAGCTGAAAACGCTTAAATCACTAAAACCATTGTGGCAACTTGCCAGCACTCTTGAAGAAGAACAGGCCAAACCGGAGGTAGCCTGATGAAAGACTATCGCAAACTCAATGAGCAAGACCAGAAAGCCTTGTTGTCCTGGTGGGAGTCCCTACCAAACAATCCCGGAGAACGTGCTCAATTGCGCCGCGTTTCCAGCAGTGATGATATTTTGCTCACTTCAGCCTTTGCCCATTTTTTACGACAAATGCCTGGTTATTGGGGAGTGAGGCCGGGCGAACGGGGCATTAATCTGGCCGATGCAGCAATGGTTGCGGCCGTGTTGGCAAGAGTTAAAGAGCACAACGAAAATAACAGCTTTGCTACCAGTCTCGCAATGCCGAAAGAGAAAGGGGGCAAGGCTGCGATGAGCGAATTGCGTTTTCAGCAGCTACAAAAAAGCCGTACAGAGCAAGAGTTTTTCACACGCATATGTCGGGCGGTAAATCTACTGGGTGGCAAAGTCAATATATTTTCACTGGCTGACAGCATTTTGCACTGGCTGAGCGAGTTTTGGTTTGCCCCAGCATCCCGTCCTCAGGACCGGTTGGCGGTGATATGGGCTTCTGAATACTACGGCGAATTTAAAGACTGATTTTTTCTGTAAGGAGATAAACAATGAACCGCTTTCTACAATTGCATCTGCTGACTTCTTATCCTCCCGCTAATCTGAACCGGGATGACCTGGGACGACCTAAAACCGCCAAAATGGGTGGGACTGACCGTTTAAGAGTATCTTCACAAAGTCTTAAACGTACCTGGCGAGTTTCAGATTTGTTCCAAAGCGCTTTGGATGGGCACTTGGGTACTCGCACCAAAATGTTGGGTGTGCAAATTTTCGATCAGTTAAAAAGCGCTGACCTTTCTGAAAAAAAAGCCAAAGGGTGGGCACAAGCCATTGCGGGGGAATTTGGTACGCTGGAAAAAGAAAATAAAGAAAATCCTCTTTCTGGCTTGAAAATTCAACAACTGGTTCATGTCAGTGGCAAGGAGCAGCAAGCTATCGACGAACTGACTCAAACGCTGATAACTGAAAAGCGAGCCCCTGCCAAAGAAGAACTGGAACTGTTACGTATGGAGGGAATGGCTGCGGATATTGCGTTATTCGGTCGTATGCTGGCATCTAAACCTGCATTTAACGTAGAAGCTGCTTGTCAGGTTGCTCACGCTATTTCCGTCCATCCAGTGACTATTGAAGACGACTATTTCACCGCGGTCGATGATTTGAATGATGGTAGTGAAGATGCTGGCGCTGCACACATCGGTGAAACGGGTTTTGCAGCCGGTTTATTTTATTCCTATATCTGCATCAACAAAGAGCTGCTTATTGAAAACCTGAATGGTGACATTGAGCTGGCTAACAAAACCATTGCTGCATTGACTGAAGCGGCCATAAAAGTATCACCTGAGGGTAAGCAAAACAGTTTTGGCAGTCGGGCTTATGCCTCTTATGTTTTGGCAGAAGTGGGCGATCAGCAGCCACGGTCTCTGTCAGTTGCTTTTCTGAAGCCTGTTGACAAATACGCTGAAGATTATGCAACCGCTGCCATCGCAGCACTAGAGCAGCAGCGGGACAATTTTAACGATGTTTATGGCAACTGTGCAGATGATCAATACTTACTGAATGCTGTGACCGGCGATGGTCGCCTGCAGGAATTGTTGGCTTTTGTCTCTAAGTAGGAGCAGATTATGAATTATCTGCTATTTCGACTTTATGGCCCTATGGCCAGCTGGGGTGAAATTGCCCTGGGCGAAAACCGGCATTCCGCAACCTATCCCGGAAAATCGGCAATACTCGGTTTGCTTGGCGCTGCGCTCGGTATTCGCAGGGACGATGAAACTGGCCAGCAGGCTCTGATGCATGGTTATTCGCTGGCAGTAAAACAGATGGCTGCTGGTGGCTTTCTCAGGGATTACCATACAGTTCAGGCTCCGAAGTCTGGCGGTAAGTTTGCTTACCGCACCCGGCGTGACGAAGTGGTTCTCGGGCGGGAGCGTCTGGGACCGCTTCTCTCCAGCAGGGAATATCGAACGGATGCTTTAGCGGTGGTGGCTGTTAAAGCCAACGAACAGGCCCGCTGGTCGCTGCAACAGTTGCGGGATGCATTGTTAAAACCCAGATTCCACCTCTATCTGGGGCGAAAAGCCTGTCCATTGGCTGCACCTCTGCAGCCAGAGCTCATCACGGCTGGGGCTTTTTTGCAGGCGTTGGATCGTTATCAACCGAAACCTTTGCTACGCAGCAAACTGGAGTGGGTGACTGACCAGCGTTTTCTAAAACCCGACAGTACCTGGTATTACTACTGGCAGGGAGAGCTGGCGGATTTTGCTGCACCTGACAGAGTGCCACTCAACCAAATTCAGCAACTGGTGAGGCATGACCAGCCTTTGTCGCGGCAACGATGGCAGTTTCAGCCCCGCAAAGAAAATCTTTGGTTGTCCAAACCAACATCGAAAGAGGGAAGCTGATGTACTTATCCCGTATTCAACTCACCCCTGCGCTGTTGGAACAGACCCAGCTAGGCAAATTACTCCGTCGTGACAGCTACGGTATGCACCAGTTATTGTGGGATGTGTTTCCTGATGGCCAGTACCTGTTTCGGGAAGAAAACAGTCATAAGCAGCTGGGTACACGTCAACAATGGCCTCTGTTTTATGTACTTTCAGCCCATGCCCCTGCCGACAATTCCCCTTTGTTTCAGATTGATTGCAAAACTTTTCAACCGAAACTGAAAGCGGGGGATCGACTGGCTTTCCAACTGAGAGCCAATCCAACCATTGCCAGGCGGCAGCAAGGCAAAAAAAACTCGGCACGTCACGATGTGGTGATGGATGCCAAGTTTCAGCACCTGCTGCAAAAATGCCTTGAGCATGGCGTGCTCAGTGAGAGTGATATATACACTGGTGCTGAGGGAGAGCGTAGAGTTTTGCGCAACAACCTGAACCGCAAACAGTTGAAGCTGCAATTGTTTTCTCTTGCAGAATTTAAACAGCCAGAAAACCGCGAGGTATTTATGCGGCATCAATTGATAGCGATTGATAAGGCTGCAACAGGCTGGTTGGAGAAAAAGGCAGAGTCTGGTGGTTTTAAACTTGAATCAACTCAGGCTACAGGTTATCTATGGCATTCTCTGAGTGATGCCAAGCAAAAGCGTAATGCTGGCTATAGCAGTATGGATTACCAGGGTGTTTTGCAAATAACAAATGAGAATCTTTTTTGGGAACAACTGCAAAAAGGGTTTGGCCAGGCTAAGCGATTTGGCTGCGGATTGATGTTGATTCGCCGTTTGGAGGGCTAATGTCGTTTATCCCACTAAAACCCATCCCAATCAAAGATCGGATGTCCATGGTGT
>NZ_JAHHPN010000043.1:0-12438 GCF_024606325.1 Endozoicomonas sp. ONNA1 | reverse complement strand
CTCAATTTCTTGCAATCCTCGCTACGGACGCTTAAGTCCGACAGGCTGCTAGTCTCTTCTGGCTATTCCGGTGCGGTTGCTGTTTGAGCCGGTATATTCATCTCCAGATTTATCAGGCGTTCAGTGCCAGATTAAAGTTGAGATTTCTCTTGCTGTCAGGTTATGAGTGAACCCTGTCACTTAAATGACTCGCCCAGCTTTGACTAAGTTGAATAGAGGAATGAAATTATTGCAGGACGCACATGGCTAATGTTAACAAGACTTCGCAGGACGACAGTATCCTGTATCACCTCAGGATGGCTGCCATCAGTATTAGAAAGGCAACCTCTCTGGTTTTTGGTAAAGCCAGAGCTTTCTGCCGAAGTGTCGGTGCTGTCCTGATTCCTACCCGTCTTAAAAAAAGCCAGGATTCCTTTAAACCGCCTGCGTCATCTCTGAACCAACGTTCCATAACACCTATGGGACCCCAAAGGCTATCAGCAGTACTAAAAGGCTATTCGTTTGCTGAAATAGATGCATTCAAGGGCGATTTCAAACTCCGGATTAAAGAAGTTATGGATGATATCGTCGCTATTGAAGGCGAGAAAGAACCGGAGCTATACAAGAAAATACAGATCAGCCTTCTTCACAGAATTGATGATTGCCCCTCCCTAAATGAGATGCTGGTGTTGTTGAATGATGTGGTGCCAGAGCCCTATCAGAAGAGGCTCTGTATGAGCTTCCTAAAGATCGGGCGGGACACCGGGGCCAATTTGGGGTTGTCAGAACAGGGCCGTTTATGGCTGGAATCCACAATTCGAAATGAATCGTTTGAAGAGTTAAAGGAAAATCTGTTTCAGCGATTCAAATCCGAACTGGGTCAATCCACTGAATGGCTGGCTGAAGGTTTTAAAGAATACACAGCGAAAGAACGCAGTTTTTTGCATTCGCTTCAGATGGCTGAAGATATACCCGCAATGGTTTCATGTTTCGATAACCACTTTGAGCATTGCGAACAATATGGCTACCTTCTGAAAATGAAAAAACTTGTGGAGCAGGCTGGATATCGCCTGAAAGCTCTTAAGGTAAAGGTTCCGCTGCTGGCTTATGCCGATGAATTGAGTGCGTTCAAAGAGAAAATTTTCCCTCTCCTGGAACTGATTCATAAGAATGAAGAGGAGCAGATAGACAGTCGATCCGGCCTCAGAAAAGATCAAATCAGTGCACTGGCCCTGAGTTTGATGAAGGCCAGCGATATCAATGACGCCTTTGCTGTGATCAAACAGGAAGCACCTTCAAAATACGCGAAAAACCTGCTGACTGCCTTCAAAGAAATCTGTGTGGAAACCGGCGATGAGGCGCGGTTGGATCCATCCATAAGGCAGTATCTGGAAGATCGTGAAAACTGGGCTGAAGACACCTCCTTAGACTTACCCTGGAGTCATGTGTCTGAAGACATGGAGATGGTAGTCCGTCTGCAGAAAGAGCTGCTGGTTGATATTGACAATGTGATCCAGGGAATTTCGGAAGCATGTCATGCGAAGGCTGATGTAGAAGAAAGGGTTGAGGAGGAAGAGTCTGATCCGCCTGGAATAAAATACGTCGTCGTTCCTTATGCCGAGGTCAGACCGGAAGAGCTGCCAGAAGTTAAAGCGCTGAAAGCCCTTGAGACAAGGGTAGAACGCTGTGTTTCTTATGAAGACATGGTCAAAGAGGTGATCGAGCGTGCGCCCGAAAAATACACCAGACATCTGTTGGGTGGATTGAAAGAAAATTATCAAAACCTGAAAGACGCTAATAAGGAACCCTCTGGTTCGCGGGAGGTTTTACAAGTTTCCGATGTTGCGTCGGTTGATATTGACGAATTAAGAGATTTCGAGGTGTCTTTAGATGAGGCTCTAGCCTTAAATAACGCTCGTGATCCTGAAAAAAAATATAATCTGAATCGAATGTATGTGGGGGATGAATTAAAAATAACAATGCTAAAGACATCTGATGATTCTCAAGGAGAAAAAACATCAGATGATCAGCAAGATTTTTTGTGTGACCTTGTATCTCAAGGCGGTACAAAAAAAGTTTTTAAAATTAATATAAAAGGTAAAGGTTTTGCCATTGCAGTGCCGGCGGAAAGTTATCAAGTGGAGCGCTGGGATACCGCGTTAAAGGAAACACAGTCAACAGAACAACTCAGGCAGCTAGGTTTTAACACGCTCTCTTATCATAAAAACGTTCTTGTCGAGATAGACGGTGTGACTGTTCCCGCAATCGTTATGCCTTTATTTGACGATCTTGATGGACACATTGCTGATGATAAAAGCGCATATAATCTCGATTCGTTTATAGATGACATGGTTGTTAAAGATCAGATTACTGGAAAGGAGTTACAGGTTAAAGAAATTCCTGATGAAGAGGTATTTTTTGGCGTACTCCAGCATGCTATTCGAGAAGTGGCTGCATTGGTAAAAAATAAGATATATCTGGAACCTGACTCAATTAACTATCAGATATCGGAGTCTGGTGATGTTGAGTTGTTTTTGTTTGATTTACCAAAAGAGATAATCAAAACAGACTTCACACAAGATGCTCTATGCAGAGCTTATGCTTCTAGCTTGATAGATTGTTTTGTTGACTGTATGAAGGATAGGTATTGCATAGGATTTGATACAAGTCATAAAAACTTAAAATTCAGGAAAAAATTAGCTGACATGATTAATCAAGCTGCAATACCTGATGGATTCCGTAGATCTCGCAGGGGAAAAAAGCAAAAGAACAAACACTCCTGATTATTTTCTACGGTTGATGCTCAGGCTCATCGATTACAGGAGCCAAGTTCTCCCCACTGTATCAGGTCTTCGATAAAATTAGCCTTTCGTTAAGGAGGCTTTATCTGGAAAATGCATGTTTTGTTTTCTGACTGTTGATGCGTCCCGATATGAACTTGCTGTTATTGACTCCTACCGATTTTATTTCTGAAAGCCGCGTCAGGCTGATAGGCAGACCCCTTCAGCACGTCCTGAACGTTCATCGCTCTCAAGCCGGTGACAGGATCAGAGTAGGGCTGCTGAATGGAGAAATGGGTGAAGGCGTCATTGTTTCTCTGACGGATCAGGCAATGGAGTTGGATGTATGTCTGAACAAAAAGCCTCCTGAGCCTCTACCTATGACCATTCTGCTGGCGTTACCCCGTCCGAAAATGCTGAAAAGGATTTTGCAGCATTTGTCGTCTATTGGAGTTAAAAAAATCATCCTTATGAACAGCTACCGGGTTGAGAAAAGCTTTTGGCAGTCGCCCTGGTTGTCAGAAGAAAAAGTGCGTGAGCAGCTTATTCTCGGGCTGGAGCAGGCAAGGGATACGCTGTTGCCAGAAATTATTCTTGAGAAACGCTTCAAGCCTTTTGTTGAGGATCGCTTGCCAGCCATTATGGAAGGCAAACGTTGTTTTGTAGCCCATCCTGTCGGCGGAGTCCCTTGCCCTCATCAGGTAGACGATGAGGTGGTTCTGGCGATTGGGCCTGAAGGTGGGTTTATCCCCTATGAAGTGGAAAAGCTGGAGGAGGCAGGGTTTGATCGGGTTCATCTGGGCTCAAGAATTCTTCGGGTTGAAACCGCTGTCACCGCGCTGACCAGTAAATTGTATGACTGAATCCCATTTTACACGCTCTTGCGGTTTAGGTATGTTGTAAGCACAGCCTTCCTGTTCGCAGGGTGAGTGTATGGATACACAATGCAACTTTACGTTGCCCACATTGAGCCATTTTTCAAAAACTCTGGCGTTCATTCTTCTGTTTCTCTTGAACGGAAAACTTATAGCCGCTGACAAAGGTGTGTTGCTGGATGAACTCTATGATAACGCTCAGCTGGAACAACAGCTTGGTTGGGTATTGTCCAGCATGACCATTGACCAGAAGCAATACACACTGCCACCAGAAGTGGTGAATACGGTTAATCAGGTCGTCAAGGTTCGCTACAGTCCGGGTCTTTTTAAATCTTCCATGGAAGCCACTCTAGATGAAGCGTTGAGTGTCGGTGAATTACTGAAACTTCTGGACTGGTATAACTCATCACTAGGGCAAAAAATTCTGCGTTTGGAAATGGAGGCTAACGATCCTCGCAATGCACTTCGTATGCAGGCTTACATTGAAGACAAATTATCCCGAGAGTTACCTCGAACCAGTCGCATACGTCTGATTGAAGAATTGATGGAAACGCTGGATGCGGTTGAACTCGGTACGGAACTAGCTGCCAGTGCGTCGGTGGGAGCCAAGCGCATACTTCATGAAGTGATGCCGATCAATGATGGGCGTCCTTTAAGGCCGCCTGAGGTGCTTAAAGCCAGGGAAAAACCGGTCATTCGTAAAGGGATGAATGACCATATGAGGTACGTTTATCTCTATACCTATCGAAGCTTGCCTGACAATGAGATTCGCGCTTACCTGAATTTTGCCAGAAGCACCGCCATGCAGAATTTCCAGCGTGGTCAGATTCAGGCTATAGCCCGAATTCTTTAGCTCATCTCCTGGGGGTCAACGTCCAATGTCCAGCGCAGGTTTTTTGGCAGTTTCATGGAATCCAAATGTTTGACGGCAATATCCAGTAGGCGATGCACAGAAACACGTTGGTCTCCCTGCAAAAACAGCTGGTAACGATAGCGCCCCTGCCTTTTTTCCATAGGAGCCGGGATGGGGCCCAATATCCTGGCAGGGCTTTCCTGGTGGTGGTTTAGTAAAACATTCCTGAGACTTTTTAGTAGATTCTCACCCGCTCCCGCCATAGACGACTCCGTTCTGAACAAAGCCAGATAGCCTTCAGGCGGCAGTTTGAGCTGTTTTCGTTCACTCATCAAACTGTCTGCAAAGCGACTATACGGTTGGCTGACCAGCATCTGCAAAGCAGGATGCTGAGGGTTATGAGTTTGAATGATGACATGTCCCGGTTTTTTTTCTCTACCAGCCCTGCCAGCAACCTGAAGGATCAACTGTCCGGTTTTTTCCAGTCCTCTGAAATCAGAACTGAACAGACCGGAATCGGCATTGACTATCGCTACCAGCGTGACATCGGGGAAATGATGGCCTTTGGCCAGCATTTGAGTACCCAATAGTATGCAGGGTTTGCCGGTGTGGATCGTATCCAGAATCTCTGAAAGCGCATTTTTTCGACGAGTCGAATCTCTGTCCACTCTGATCAGAGGGGTATTCGGGAACATTTGCTCCAAAATTTGTTCACACCGTTCGGTACCCTGACCCACAGGCTGGAGGTTTTTGCTGTGGCATTTTGGACATGACCAGGGGATAGCAGTTTGATAATCACAGTGGTGGCAATGCATATGAGGTGGCAGGCGATGCAGTGTCAGGTGGGCATCGCAGTGCGGACAATCGGTCACTTCACCGCAATCGTGACAGATCAGGGAGGGGGCGTAGCCTCTGCGGTTTAAAAAGACCATGACCTGTTCGCCCTTATCAAGGGTAGTCTGCATTCTTGTTATAAGGCTCTGGGCAAACCCTTCATGGAGTAACTGCTGACGGATATCGAGTAGTTCCAGAGTCGGTGGACGGGAATGCCCGGCCCGACTGCTGATCTCCATGTGACTGTAACGACCTTTTCTGGCGTTTATAAGGGTTTCCAGAGAGGGCGTGGCAGATCCCAGGACGACGGGGCAGTCTGCTATTTTTGCCCGGTATATAGCCATATCCCGGGCATTGTATCTGAGGGTATCCTGCTGTTTGTATGAGTTGTCATGCTCTTCATCAACAATAATTAATCCCAGCTTGGGTAAAGGCGTAAAAATGCCTGAGCGGGTAGCAATCAATACCCCGGCTATGGAGCGACTGGCAGCAAGCCAGCCCTGAAGACGTTCGCCATCACTCAATCCAGAATGAAGACAGACCACAGGGACAGAAAAACGGCTGCGAAATCGTCTGACGGTTTGAGGCGTCAGACCAATTTCAGGAACCAGAACAAGAACCTGTTTACCGGCTTTGAGCGTCGCTTCGATGGCCTGGAGGTAGACTTCTGTCTTACCGCTTCCGGTGACGCCATCCAGTAAAACAGGGTGAAAAGAGGGGGATGCCAGAATGCCTTTAAGAGCAAAAGCTTGTTCAGAGTTCAGTGTCAGGGGCTCTTGTTTTAATGGGTTTGTATGTTCAGTGAAATATCGGTCAACCCGCTCAACTTCTCGAACAACTACCCGTTGTTTCTTTTGCAATTGGGTGAGAATAGTTTTGCTAAAACCGACTTCCCGGAGCTCAGTCTCTGATAGACCTTCAGGGTATTTTTCCAGCCATTGCAGGGCCTTGAGCTGTTTGTGAGCTCTTTTCAGGGATTGGGTGATGGCTTCATCAAGCGGAGCAGCAAGGCTCCAGAGTGCTATTGTTTCCCGGGTTACAGGCTTTCCCTGTCGAAGAGCCTTGGGTAATGCCTGAAGCAAGGTTTCTCCAAGGCTGTAGTGATAGTAACTGGATGCCCAGCGGCAAAGTTGCATGATGTCTTCAGGAATCAAAGGGACCCGGTCAGGAACGGCAGAGACTTTTCTGAGCTTTTCCCTGGGGTGGTCAGATTCCTGTTTAATGGCTTCGATTATGCCAACCAGCTTTCGGGGTCCAAAAGGAACCTGAACTCTCATACCCGGTTGAAGGTTCGCCTTATTATCTGGCGGAAGATAGTCGAACATCTGCCTCAATGGGGTGGGTACGGCGACGCTGAGATAATTATCGTCACATGAGGTCATGAGGCTGCTGTTCAGTGGCTAATGGCGTTTCAATGATTAATGCTGTCAGAAGTCTTCCGACAGAAGTCCTCACCAGTTTAACCTGAGTTGCGGTTCGGTTGAAATGAACAGCCAGTGAAATACCGGTATTTGATTGACGGGGATACTTTGGTATGATTCCGCCTCAATTTTCCAGGGTCACTGACTGGCAGTCTCCGAGCAGTACTTTCGAGTCACTGCTCGGGTATGCCTGTATGTGACCATTTCGCGTGCGGTGCCTTGGCCGGGTTGCTATTAGCCAGAGACCGGGTGGCGGCACGCATTGTTTTGAGGTAGATCCCATGAAGCCGGAAATCCATCCGAATTACGAAGAAATCGAAGTTACCTGCTCCTGTGGTAACAAGATTAAGACTCGCTCTACTCTGTGCAAAGACCTGCACATTGAAGTTTGCTCCAAGTGCCATCCATTCTACACCGGCACTCAGAAAGTGATGGACACTGGCGGTCGTATCGAGCGCTTCACCAAGCGTTTCGGCAAGGTTGGTGCTCGCAAGTAAGGATTTCTGATGCTTGCATTTTAGGTGGCTCTCAAACAGCCATGAGTCAGAAGCGGTCATGAACTATAGACAGCATGGGTTGAAAATACCGCTATGCTTGTTCGAAGAATGATTCGAAAGGTAGCATAATGATTTCTTTTGACCTTCCTGGCTGTGCAAAAAAGGCGATTCACACTTTTGTGGGCGCCTTTTTTTATGTCTGGATATTTTTCTCGATCTCTCCTCTATACGCTACTACGTCCTGTACCCTGAAAGGCCCTTCAGAGACTGTAAAGTGGGACTACATCGCTGACGGCGATTCACTAACGCTGAAGGATGGCCGTAAAATTCGTTTCCCCTCTATCAACACGCCTGAAATAGCCCATGAAAATAAGTCGGCAGACCCCTTCGGTGATTTAGCCTCTCTGACCCTGAAACAGCTGTTATCAGGCACGCAGAAAATCAGGATTCAGGCTGTTGGAAAAGATCATCATGGTCGGGTGCTGGCCCATCCCTTTCTAATGGACGGTCGATCCATCGAGTCGCTGCTTATCGAGAAAGGTCTGGCTTACCAACTGTTTTCTGAAGAGCCTGATGCTTATCGACAATGTCTGAAGCGGCAGGAAGCAGAAGCCAGAAGAGAGAAAATAGGTGTTTGGTCAAAAAGTCCTGCTCTGGATATCAGGGCCGACAGGTTGAAGCCGGGTTTTGCAATACTCAGGGGCAAGGTCGTTGAGGTTGCTAATCCCAAAAAGAGTGATTTTCTTTGGGTGGAAATGGATGGCCCGGTGGTTATTCGTGTGCCCAAATCCTCTTTAGATGCAGCGTGGCTGAAAGGTCTGATAGGTCAGCGTATTGAGTTCAGAGGTTGGCTGGTTGATCGCAAGGAGAAAAATAAGGGAGAAGGTCGTTATAAGCGTTGGATGGTAGGTATTTACAGCCGCGATGGTATTCAAAGGTTAGAATAATGCCCTTGTAAGCCCGGTGGGTGGTCTGTCTTTTTGTATGGAAGACATTTGATTGCATTCGCGTAGTAAAGGTTGGCACAAAATGTTTTGCTTATGCTATAGGCATCTCGTTTTCGGCATTAATCCGGATGCCCGGTCTGTAGATATACTTTTCCGGCCGACTGAATCCTTGTTCGATAAACGGTGATCCTATATTCTCCACTCTTACGATCTCATATTTTCATCAGGATTAAAGTACAAGGATATGAAGCAAGCCGCTCTGGATTACCATGCCCAGCCAAAACCCGGAAAGATCTCGATTGAACTGACCAAGCCAGCCGAGACTGCCAAAGATCTGTCTCTGGCCTACAGTCCGGGTGTCGCAGAGCCAGTGCGTGAAATCGCTGCTGACCCTGAAAATGCCTACAAATACACCATGAAAGGTAACCTGGTCGCGGTGATCAGTAATGGTACAGCGATTCTTGGCCTGGGTAACCTTGGCGCACTTGCCAGTAAGCCTGTTATGGAAGGTAAGGCTCTGCTGTTCAAACGCTTCGCCGGAGTCGATTCCATTGATCTGGAAGTGGACTGCGAAAGCCCTCAGGATTTTATTGACACAGTTAAGCGGGTTGCCGGCAGCTTTGGTGGTATTAACCTTGAAGATATCAAGGCGCCAGAGTGCTTTGAAATCGAACGTCGTCTGATTGAAGAGTGTGATATTCCTGTATTCCACGATGATCAGCATGGTACGGCCATTGTCACTGCCGCAGGTATGTTGAACGCTCTTGAGATTGCCGGCAAGAAGATCGAAGAAGCTCGTCTGGTTTGTCTCGGTGCCGGTTCCGCAGCCATCTCTTGCGTCAAGTTGCTGATCAGCTGTGGCATGAATCCGGCCAATATTTTTATGCTGGACAGCAAAGGCGTTATTCACACAGAGCGTGATGACCTTAACCAGTACAAGGCCTTGTTTGCGGTTGAGACAGATTGCCGTAACCTGGACGACGCTATTAATGGGGCTGATGCTTTCCTGGGGTTGTCTGGCCCTGACCTGCTGTCTTCGGATCAGCTGGCAAGGATGGCTGAGAATCCTATTGTATTTGCCTGTGCCAACCCTGATCCTGAAATTCGTCCGGAGCTGGCCAAAAAAGTACGCTCTGATGTCATCATGGCAACAGGTCGGTCTGACTATCCAAATCAGGTGAATAACGTACTTGGCTTTCCGTTCATCTTCCGTGGTGCTCTGGATGTTCGTGCCAGTCGTATCAATGAAGAGATGAAGGTGGCTGCTGTTCACGCTATTCGTGAACTGGCTAAGGAAGCAGTCGTTCAGGAGGTCATTGATGCCTATGAGGGAGCCGAGCTGAGCTTTGGCCCGGAATACATCATTCCCAAACCGACTGATCCTCGTCTGCTGGGTTCTGTTGCTGCCGCAGTGGCAAAGGCTGCTGTAGATTCTGGGGTAGCCCGTCAGCCTTATCCTGCCCATTATCCTCTGCAGTCTCTGGACGATATATAAGCCTGAGATTCAGTTGTTAAAAAAGCCCGGCCTGGTTTTCAGGTGCGGGCTTTTTTGGGTTCCTGAAGCCTGGCCCGATCAGAACTGGCAAAAAAGTCAGAACCTCCGGGCGCGACGGAATCTTAGAACAAATCTTCCGGTTTGAGTGAGCCGCTATCTTCCGGGGAGGGACTCCTTCCCTCGCTCAGCCTCTTGGGTGTATTTTCTTTCCTGAACACTTCGAAAATGGCTTCAGGATCGCCTTGCTTTGCCAGCTGTCCTGTTCTTGGATCAATTCGAACCGTTTCTATGCCTGCTGGCTGAGGCAGGCGTCTTATCGGTTGATCTGCCAGAGCGGTTTTCATGTAACTGATCCAGATGGGAAGAGCGGCATTGGCTCCAAACTCCCAGCGACCCAGGGAGGAGAAGTTATCCATGCCGACCCAGACACTGGTAAGCACATCAGGGTTAAATCCGACAAACCAGGCGTCCTTACTGTCATTTGTGGTACCTGTCTTACCACCAATATCGTGACGTTCAAGGACTCTTGCTCTTTTACCGGTGCCTTTCCAGATAACATCGCGCATGATGTCGTTGAGGATATAATTGACCCGTCTGTCCATAACGGACTCAGCTTCATTGACAGCTTCAACAGAAGCCAGAGGTTTGTCCTCCGGCAGAGGTGCGGTTGAGGTTTCAGTCACCTGTTCTGAGACTAATCCTTCTTCAGCAGTCGGTTCCTTCCCGCAGTCCCGACAGACAGTCACCGGATTGGCCTCGAATACGGTGTCATCCAGAACATCGACTCTCTGAATCAAGTAGGGCATCACTTTGTATCCGCCGTTGGCAATCGTAGCGTAACCTGTGGTCAATTCCAGCGGTGTCATGGAAACGTTACCCAGAGCCAGAGAGAGGTTTCGGGTTAGAGTGTCCTCAGGCAATCCAAGCTTAGTCAGGAAGTTTACGGTGCGCCTGACACCAATTTGCCTGAGGATGCGAATCGAGATCAGGTTCCTTGAGCGATAGAGGCCTACCCTGAGTCGCGTTGGGCCGTTGAACTTCATATTGTCATTATTCGGGCGCCAGATGCCTTCAAGTCCCTGGTCAGTGAAAACAACAGGAGCATCGTTGATGATGGTAGCGGCGGTCAGCCCCTTGTTCAGAGCAGCCATGTAGATGAAAGGTTTGAAAGCCGAACCCGCTTGTCGGATAGCCTGTGTGGCACGATTATACATGCTGTCGTAGAAATTGAAGCCGCCTACCAGGGCAAGAATAGCTCCATTTTCCGGACTCATGGAAATCAGCGAAGATTGCGCCTGGGGTTCCTGGGTTAAACGAAAGCGACCGTCAGGCATCTTTCTCACCCAAATCAGGTCACCGGGCTTCAGGATGTCTGACGCCTGTCTGGGGTTGTAGCCATAAGCATTAACATTGATAAAAGGCTTTGCCCATTTGAGGTTGTCCCAGTCAATGTGATCGGTTTTGTCCTCTTTCATCAGGATTGTCACCGATTGATCTTCTACCGCGGTGACCACAGCAGGAATCAGGACAGCGGTAGAATGGGTCTCTTTCAGAGTCTGTTTCCAGATAGTCGCTGCATCTTTTTGCTGTTGAATGAAGGACTTACCTTCTTCGTCCTCATTCAGGTTGCTAACGGGTCCCCGATATCCATGCCTTTCTGTATAAGCGAAAAGACCATTGGCAACGGCTTCGTTAGCGGATGTTTGTAAGACACTGTCAACGGTAGTGTAAACCTTGAAGCCTTCCGTGTAGGTTTCCGGGCCAAACCTCTCAATCATTTCCTGACGAACCATCTCGGCAATGTAAGGGGCCTGCAGTTCAATTTTGGGGCCGTGGTAACTCGCTGTCACCGGAGCCTGAACAGCCTCTTCATAATCCGCATGGCTGATGTAACCCAAATCATACATTCTGCCAAGAATCCAGTTTCTGCGAACCTGTGAACGTTCGGGGTCATTGATTGGGTTATAACGGGAAGGGGCCTTGGGCAGTCCCGCGATCATGGCCCATTGAGCCAGATTGAGTTCATCGATGGATTTGCCGTAATAAACCTGTGCCGCAGCCTCGACTCCGTAGGCGCGGTTACCCAGATAAATTTTATTGAGATAGAGCTCAAAGATTTCGTCTTTGGTCAGTCCCTGTTCAATCTGTAGAGCCAGCAGAATCTCGTTGAACTTTCTGGAGAATACCCGTTCGTGACTCAGGAAGAAGTTTTTCGCCACTTGCATGGTGATCGTACTGCCCCCTGACTGGATGCGACCGGTTGAAGCAAGCTGAAGTGCAGCCCGCATCAGACCCATAATATCGACGCCATGGTGGTGGTAGAAGCGATCATCTTCGGCAGCCATGAACGCTTTTATCAAGGGTTTGGGGGCATCTGCGAAGTGGATTGGTGTTCGGCGCATTTCGCCAAACTCTGCGATCAGTTTTTCGTCCTTTGAAAAGACGCGCAGAGGCGTCTGCAGGTGAGTATCTCGCAGGGTATCAACTGAGGGTAGCGAAGGGCTCAGATAGAGATAGGCACTGGCTGCTATCAGGGTAATGCCACTGACGGCTGCCAGGCCACTCCAGAGTAGAAATTTTAAAATTTTTACCGATCGATTCATGCTTGGCTGATGTCCAGTTCTGGCTTGAGGAGGCTGACCGGGAATAGACAGTTTCCTGGCAGTTACAGGAGGGGCATTATAAAGGGAAATGTTCAATTTCCCTAGCAGCCTGTCGGACTTAAGCGTCCGTAGCGAGGATTGCAAGAAATTGAGG
>NZ_JAHHPN010000488.1:0-1851 GCF_024606325.1 Endozoicomonas sp. ONNA1 | reverse complement strand
ATACGGTCAATGTTTATGAAGGGGTGAGCCCGTTCAACCACCTGCAAACCCTGACCGAAGCGGGAAGCGATGTAAATACTGTTGCCTTTAACTCCAACGGCACCCTGCTGGCAGCCGGGGGGGAAGATTCAGAGGTCAGGCTTTATATTAAAAACGTGAGAAATCTGTTCACCCTCGTGAAAACCCTGTCCGATGCAAGAGGCCATATAAAAGGCGTTGACTTCCACCCCATCAACGGCCAGCTGGCAGTCGCTGAGCAACGCAGCAGGTTAAGAATTTATAGCGGGATCAGCCCGTATAACCGCCTGGAAAACTTGTTCGTTTCAGGCAGCTTTTTGTTGACTGTTGCCTACAACTCCGACGGCACCCTGCTGGCATGTGCGGATACTAGAAAAACAGTCAGGCTTTATAATGGGACGAATCCGGACGAAAACAGCCCTCTGCAAACCCTCCTGTTACCGCAACGGATAGAAAGCATTGTCTTCAACCAAGAAGGTACCCAGCTGCTAATTGGTTATGTAAATGGAGGCGTCGATGTTTATGGGGAACTCAAGTCGTCACCCCGCTTGACAATTATTCCGATAGCAATGCCATTATCGCCAGCATACGCCCTTGCATTCAGCCCTGACGGCAAATGGCTGTCAATTGGTAGATTGGATCGTGCCCTGATGTATAGGGTCGATGGTGTAAGATTACCTACAGCTCAAGCCAGCACAACTGAAGCGATTACAACAGCAGTCGCTGCAACAGCGGTCAATACAACAGCAGTCAATACAACAGCAGTCAATACAACAGCAGTTAATACAACAGACGCCAGTACCGGAACCACCACAGAAATAGATAATTCTTCGACGCTTAAAGCCCTTTCGCTAATCGTACTATTAACAGCAGTTCTCCAGGACATCGTACTGCAATGACATTTCCGGAAAACTATCTGGCCAATTCAGACACGGTCATGGATGATCTTTTGGGTTGATCCGACCTTCCAGAAAACAAATAACAGACTCATGTTATTAAGCCTGCCCACGGCTGCTCATGTGATTTTCCTTGTCTTGCCCGACGAGCTTTGCATACACTGGCACCCTGGAAGAACAAGCAGGAATGTTTGTCATGAGTATTTTCAAATCCCACATTGTCCAAATGGGAGCTTATACCCCACCTCTGGAAGGCCGGGACTCTCATGACCACCTGCTGCTGGACTTTAATGAGCGAACCCTGCCAGTTTGTCCTTCAGTAAAACAGGCGATGATTACCAACGGCTCCGACCAGGGTATTGACCTGATCATCCGCTCAGCCTGCCATCAAGGTGAAGAAGCCATCATTCCCGACCCCTCATTCGCCATGTATCACCAGCTGGCCAAGGCAGAAAACCTCAACATATTTTCACCGTTTTTTGTCATGGCCACGCTGGCTCTGGGAACTATCTGAGTCATTCAAAGCCGAAATTCTGGAGGAAAATAATGAACTTTGGAAAAGGTCTGGCTATTGCAAGTCTGATTATGTCTCTGCCAGGAAGCCTTACACAGGCTCAAATGTTAGGCTCGAATCAGCGAGCACAAATACCTCCTCAATTATTCTATAAAATTGCTATAGATCCGAACCAGCCACAGGCAATACCCACTTCAACGCCCACTGCCACCCCGCCAGCACGTTGTGGACCTCACAGGGCTCTCAGTATTGCATGGAATAAAAACAGTACGCTCATGGCTGTGGGAGTGGGTTCCGGCAATAGGGTCTGCGGTCGTACAGGAGACCTGCGAATCTTTGATATGAGTTCAGGAATCCCCAGACTTCTTCGTACCATACACGCAACAGAATGGGTAGAAAGCGTTGCTTTCAGCCCCGACGGCA
>NZ_JAHHPN010000487.1:0-22664 GCF_024606325.1 Endozoicomonas sp. ONNA1 | reverse complement strand
GTTGTCCGGGAATAGTTTCCGCCGCCCGTTCCGTACATCAAAGTGATGATCTGAAGTTTGTTTCGCCTACAGGGTTTGTCATCGGGTAACGTGCCTGACCCTGAATATCCGTCTGTGCGGGTAATGTGTGATGATTCATTTGGCATCGGCCTCCCATCGGTCATTGGCATTGCAGATAATGTGCACGGCTCAGTTTTGATAAAAAAATTCTGGCTTGTCGAAGCCCCATTCTGGTTAACCTCAACGATAAAACGGTAAGTCTGCGGCTCAACCGGGCAGACGAAAGGCACAAAGACCAATACGTGCAGGAGTAGACTTTTAATGGTTCTATCCTTTGTTTTCTATGAATAGGAGCAGTGAGGATAGACGAGAGAAAAAGGGGCACGGAACGAAAAGTTAATGGTTCATGGATTTTCCCATTCTTGACAAACGTGCTGAAATTTTACTGAAACGCCGATGTTTTATACCTGACGACTGTCGACATACCCGGTTTGAGAAAAGCGATGAACTCAGGGACGATCTCAGAGTTTCAGTAAAGTGATTATCTGGCCCCGATGAGATTCGCCTGAATCGTCGAATGCGGTTGTAATGACGAATATTCAGCAGAGAACTGTAGACGTCAAACTCGGGGTGACAAAGTCATCATACAAATCGATAGGGTTACTGGAATTGGCTTAGTGGCAGAGCAGAAGAATTTTTCGAATACCTATTTTTATATAGTAATTTTAATGCCAGCCAGAACACACCCACCCATAATAAAAGCCACTGCCTGCAATCAGGAGTGGCTTTCGCCAACGGGAATTTGATTACTGACCGTAGCGATCCTGAAGTACTTCAAACACGGCACGAACCCCAAACGCTTCTCCACCTAGCGGGCGACCGGGCTGAGGACGAATATTCCAGGCCATGATATCAAAGTGAACCCAGGGAATGCCCTTGCCGACAAACTCCTGCAAATAGAGAGCTGCAGTAATAGACCCTCCATAAGGCTCCTTGGCGCAGTTGGTCATATCAGCGATTTCGCTGTTGAGCATGTACCTGTAGTCCTTGTGCAAGGGCATGCGCCAGATTGGGTCGTCCGTTTTGTCACCCGCCTGCATCAGTTCACAGGCCAGGGCCGTATCGTCAGTGTAAAAGCCCCCCACCTCAGTACCCAGAGCCACACGACAGGCTCCGGTCAGAGTGGCGAAATCGACAATCATGTCAGGATTTTCGGTACTGGCTTCCGTCAGTGCTTCACACAGAACCAGACGACCTTCGGCATCGGTATTGTGAATTTCTACCGTCAAACCCTGACGGGTTTTCACTATATCTCCGGGACGCAGGGCATTTCCGGCAACCGCATTTTCAACGGCTGGAATCAGCATTCTCAGACGAACAGGCAGGTTAAAGTCCATGATCAGGCGCGCCAGTCCGATGACGTGAGCGGCACCGCCCATATCTTTTTTCATCAGACGCATACCGTCTGCACCTTTCATGTCCAAACCGCCACTGTCGAAGCAGACGCCCTTACCCACCAGTGTGATCAAGGGATGCTTCCCGTCACCCCAGGTCATGTCAATCAGCCGTGGTGCGTGACTGCTGGCGCGCCCGACCGCATGAATGGTGGGATAATTTTGAGTCAACAGCTCATCACCTACCGTCTGACTGACTTTGGCACCAAACTCTTCGGCCAGCTTTTCTACGGCCTCACCCAGATGTTCGGGCATCATATCGCCAGCCGGAGTGTTCACCAGATCACGAACAATGGCCATCGCTTTAACAAATTTTTCGGCTTCTAAAACCTCTGCCTGCCTCGGCAGAATCAATCTTGGACGCTCTTTCTGTTCAGTTTTTTTGTAGCGGTCGAACTGATAAGCACCCAGCCCCCAGCTAAATGCGGCCAGTTTAAGAAGGTTTTCATCGCCCTGAAGTTTGTAGTCCCCAGCTGGCAGCTGATTGACCAAATTTCCGCAGATAAAGTGGCTGGACAGATCTTCAACACCGACAATAACCTGATCCACGACACCTTCTTCACCGGGAATCAGACTGATGCCCTCTCCTTTGAAGTCTGTGCAGGTCAGCCAGTTCTGTAGAGGTTCTGACTGCTCATCAAACCAGCGATCATAATCTGAAGTTTCCACCAGAGTCAGAGGAATACCGTGGTCACCAGCCAGCAAATAGGAATGCATAGATCTCTACCAATTGGGAATATGAGGGATTGAAAGACGACAATACAGAAAGATGGTACTCAGTATCGAGATGGCTTGCTAGCAAAAGCAGGGGCAAACCACAATATTGCCATTTGCCCCATGCTATCAAAGCCGCAGTAACCATGCCAGTGGACACAACCCATCTGGAACAGCAGAATAATTTTTCCGGGCTGTTGACAGGTTGGCTTAAGAAGCGATGATCAGCGTTCCGGAATCCAGTCGGAAGACTCTATCCATCTGTCTGGCCAGATTCATGTCATGGGTTACCACAACAAAACTGGTCTTGAACTCATTGCTGAGAGAGGCCATCAAATCATGCACTTTTTCTGCTGTATTAGGATCAAGATTACCCGTTGGTTCATCCATAAACACCAGATCAGGTTCAGTAACCAGGGCTCTGGCAATGGCTACGCGCTGGCGTTCTCCTCCTGACAATTCTGCGGGCTTATGTTTGGCCCTTGCCCCAAGCCCCACGGCATCCAGTAACTGTTCGGCTCTTTCCCTGATCTGTCTGATGGGTGTTTTCTTTCTCAGCAGTAGCGGCATAGAGACATTTTCCAGAGCGGTGAACTCAGGTAACAGATGATGGAACTGGTAGACGAAGCCCAGGTGGCGATTTCTCAGTTCATTCTGCTCTGCTTCTTTCATCGTTGCCAGCTCATGGCCGCAGACTCTGATTTCACCCGAAGAAGGACGATCCAGTCCGGCCAACAATTGCAGTAATGTCGTTTTCCCTGAGCCAGAGCTGCCAACCACCGCGACCCTCTCCGAAGGACCGATCACCAGGTTTAAGTCATTCAATACTTCCAGTTTTTCAGGGCCTTCATCAAAACTTTTGGCCAGTGCCCTGCACTCTAATACGGCGTTGATGGACTCATTCATAACGAAGTGCCTCTGCTGGCTGGGTTTTAGAGGCTCTCCAGGCGGGATACAAAGTGGCCAGGAAACTCATGGACAGACCTGCAATACTGATGACAGCAACATCGCACCATTGCAATTCAGAAGGCAGATAACTGATAAAATAAACGTCCGGGCTGAGGAACTGGATACCCAGACAGGACTCAAGAGCTGAAATGATTTCAGAAACGTTCAATGCGGCAATCACACCGAGCACAACCCCCAATAATGTTCCCACAATACCAATGAGAGACCCCTGTACCATAAAGATACCCATAATGGTTTTCGGACTGGCTCCCAGTGTTCTCAGAATAGCGATATCCGACTGCTTGTCAGTCACCACCATCACCAGGGTAGAGACGATATTGAATGCTGCTACGGCAACAATCAGCGTCAAAAGCAGGCCTACCATGGTTTTTTCCATCTGGATCGCCTGAAACAGTTGCCCCTGGGTACGAGTCCAGTCTTGCACGTAGTAACGCCCCGGCAGCTGAACAGCCACCTCCCAAGCCAGTTTGGGGGCAGCGAACAGGTTTTCCATTTTCAGACGGATGCCCTCAACACCTTCCGATACTCGCATGAATCGGGCAGCATCCTGAATGTTGATATAGGCCAGACTGCCATCCACGTCAGCGCCTACTGCAAAGATACCGACTACTGTAAAACGTTTGAGTCTGGGGAAAACACCCGCAAGGTTCACATTCGCCTCAGGCAGAACCATGGTAACCTTATCACCGGTCGTCACCCCAAGGGACTGAGCCATGATCTCACCCAGCACTATGCCAAACGTGCCGGCTTTCAGATTGTCGAGAGATCCCTGCACCATATTCTGATCGACAATAGACACCTCCTTTTCGAAGGCCGGATCAATCCCATACAGCATCGCTCCCCGAACCTCGCTGCCACTGGTCAGCATACCTTGACCATCGACAAAGGGAGCAGCGGCAACAATCCCCTCATGGGCAGAGACCTGCTCAAGAATATCCTGCCAATCCTGCATGCCGCCGGATGCCGAAGTAATGGTAGCATGGGGAACCATACCCAAAATGCGCTGTTTCAGTTCCCGATCGAAACCGTTCATGACAGACATGACAATGATCAGAACGCAGACCCCCAGGGTCAGCCCAACCATTGACATCAATGAAATAAAGGAAATGAAGTGATTCCTTCGTTTGGCCCGGGTATATCTGAGGCCGACAAAAAACGGTAATGGTCTGAACATTTAGATTTTATGAGGCGCCAATGATTGTAAAGTTCGCTATTATAACCCCAACAGCCCGGCACGAATAAGGCTGTTTGCATTTCCTTGCAAAAGCTACAGTTTCCCAGAACGATAATCAGGGCAGCAGAGCTGTTGCACCCGACCCACGAAAGTAAGAAAGTAGCAAGAAAAGAAAGTAGCGAGAAAAATATGCCTGTCATGAAACATTTATTATCACTACCGTCATTAGCCCTTTCCATGACTTTGTTGGGTCTTGGCAGCCTCAATCTGAATGCTTTTGCAGCAGAAGCCGGTGACTCGATTGCAGTACCCGTTGGCAGTCAGTCGGCTGAACTTCGCAGCACGGTTCTGTTGCCGGAAAGAGGTCAAAGCATGGAGTCCGTCAGGGATCGTCTGGGATCACCTGAAGTCTCTGAAACGGTCGGAAAACCTGCTATTACCAAGTGGCAATACCAGGACATGACCGTTTATTTTGAAGATAAAACGGTTCTGCGAGCGGTTGTGCACCCCAACTTCCAAAAAGCCGAGCCAACCGCTGTTGCCACTGAATCGTCAGTTAGACAGCCGTGAGCTGACGAACAGCCATGAGCTAACAGATGCCTTGAGGAATTTATAAAATTCGGGGAGTATCAGCTCCCTTATGGATCCATACCCGATTCAACAGCACGTTGTTGGGCCTGCTTAAAATCGTCGCCCATGAGCGCAAGCGCGTTCATACGAAACTCCTCAAATGTAACTTGTTGGCCATCCGGTTGATCTGGAGGAAATATCATTTTCAAAGTTTCAATTTTTTCCTCAGGGGTTTTATCACCAAAAGTAAGATCATGGAAAGCGGAGACCAGCTTCTTATTTTCCAGCATGTTTTTGTAGCCGTCGTGATCAACAAATAATTGTTGATCACCATTAATACTTTCCTTAATACTGAAAAACTTACTTTTGAATAATCCATACGGCATTACTTCAATATTAAAGCCCGAACCGTATCTTTGATTATTTTCTGAGAAGGGTGCTTCTTCCAATTGATTATAGAGATATTCTGCTATTGGTTGTAATGCTTCGGGATAGAGCTGAAAATGTTCAATATCGAGCGAAACCCAATAAATGAGACACTCTTCATTTTTATCGACCGTTTTAAGTGCTCTATCAATAGCATTATCCACCTTTACAAAAAGGTTCGGATACAATGATTCAAGTGCCTGAATATCCCGCTCTTCCAGGGTACGTTCACAGCGATATCCCATGGAAGAATCGCAGATATAATAAAAATCTGCATCATCAGCTATTTTTCTGTTTACTTTCGGTTCTACTTCCGCAGCGGCAACGGGCGAATAAGGAGAGCTGGCGTTGCCTGAAGAAGCGCAGAGTGCAGAGTTGTCCACACCCATTGGTTGTGCCGAGAAGCTCTGGCTTTCAGTAGATAAGCGTTCTCGGGGCGAAAATCTGGCATCCATAAAACAATTTCCTAATGATTTACCTGACTTATTGGAATTAAACAATCCAGTAGTTAAGCATTTGCTTCCACATAAAGCATTAACCAGTTAGTCAGTACAGGTAACACTGGATTCAAACAATAAGTACACTCGATGGGGGCAAGGGGAAATTGTTTCCGGCCAAGTTATCCCTGCATCGAAAAAAAATCACGCCATCAATAATGGCAGTATTAATGCCCCGTTGATCAATGGGCAGTTTGAATGACCGGGTCAGACAGAGAACGTTTTTTGCACTACGTTTTCTGTTTCTGTCGTTAAGTTGACCAGCATCAAGGATGGTAACGCTCTGATTTTTTTCCTGACAGGCTGCAGTATGTGCTCTTCCTGCAGGGTCATGAATTGCCAATTCGCCATTGCTATCACATCCTGCCAGTGTTGCCCAATGCCCCGAGATTCGTTTGTATTCAGCGGTGTTCTCATCGTAAACGTAAAAACCGATATTCAGCCAGGCCCCGTCTGATATCCCGATATTTTCAATGATTTGCTGTTGATTCGGTGGCTGCCTGGAATGTATATGGTTAAACGATGATTTGGCAGAAGCATACTCAGCCCGCCAGCCGTAGTAACGAATGTCTGGTGTCAGCTGATAATTTTTTTCCATAAACGAACGGACACCGGCCATCAGCTCAATAGGACCGATACCGTTTTCAACATTCTCATTCATACCAAACGCTTCAGCCAGTCTGATTACCAGGGCATGCTGATGTTCAAGTCCGGTAATGCCCAGCAATGGCGCCAGAGTATTGGCCACTGAGGTAGGGCCACAGATATGCCTGGACTGGAAGTTTTGCCCGTCAGTATTGATGTCATTTTGACAGAGATTGGCAGGCACGCTGGGAAAGTTTACCGCCGCTGTCGCAGATCTTTGGGTAATGGGTGTTTCAGGAAATGAGGTTTTGTAAGTTTTACTGCCGATGATGTTATTGCTTTGATGGCTAACCACTTCTGAACTCGTGTCTTTCTGGCCCGGTTTTATGTGCAATCCGTTAGTAACGTTCACAGTACTCATCAAACTATTCATATACAAAACCCCCTTTGGTTTACGGAATTCCTTTCCGATTCATAATTTATTTGACCGCATAATCACTAAATGGTTCCACAGACCTAATCATTGCACTGTACAACAACTCTTATTTATTCTTCTTTTCAATGAAGAATAGATTTGTACAGGTAAACTTTTGTAATGACGAACAAGATCTTCCGCATTCCAGCTAAAGCTGCCTTGATATTCATTATTTAAATAAAAAACTTCATGGTTTTGATTTTCAAAATAACCGACAATGCTGTTGTAGGGTAACGGGTCCTCGAAGCACACTTCATAACATGGTGCCTCACCTGCTCGAAAATAATCAGGATCAAGACCTCGAATGTTGTCCATTTTCGTGTCAATCATGTATTGATATTTCTTCAAGTCTTGACTCAAAAAGCCATTATTCCAACTCACTGATTGAGACGTAGCAACAATACCGGTGGTCTGATTAGATACAACGGGATTTAAATCAAAAAGTCCGGTATACTCAATCACCTCAGAAACCAAAACTCGATGATTCTTATCTCTTGGTATGCGAGGATAAAACCCTCCAGCTTCTTTGATTTCTACTAATGGTCTTGAATCGTAACGATATACCAGACCACGGAAATAGTTTTGTTTCACTTTCCTTTTTGAACCATCATTCAATTTTAATGAAAAACCCATCAGCTTCTCGTCGCCGACAATTCGACAGTCCAACTGATTAAACTTTGCCTCATCAACCTTAATTTTTGAAACCAAGCCAGTTGTTTCAGGCATAGCCCAACTTGTGCTGCCAGATGATGTCGCTTCCATTGAATAAGCCTCCCTTCTTATTTATCCAGATAAACTGAAAGATTAAAAAAATCATAAGCTACAATGACTCTTTACAGCGTTCAGGTAAATCACAAAAACGCCTGATCACTTTCAGTCAGTTCCCCTGATTGGAGTATTCACACCACAGAAAGTTCCCGACAGAAAACGAAACCAGAAACCATTGAAAAAAACGACCTTCACTGAACAGTCGCCTCTTCATAACACCAAAATGTCAGAGCAATCAGGCTGTTGCCGGTTTCACCTGACTTTTTTCTACCGGGTTCATCAACCTGTTCAGTTTAGGTGCCGTCACAAACATGATTACGGCTACCACCGCTGAAATCAGGCCCATGACTTCAAAGAAATGGCTGTAGATCGGCAGAGTATCCAATGCGGTCGCTGACTGACCAGAAGCCACAGTGGTTAAGCCCGCTACATAACCAGCCACTACTGAGGCTGCCGAAGTCGTCAGGAACCAGGCCCCCATAATGAAACCATGCATGCGCTCAGGCACCAGCTGAGCTACCATCGCCAGACCAAGACCACTGATCAGCAGTTCCCCCAGCGCCTGAGCCAGGTAAGTACCAACAATCCAGCCCGGCGCAACCAGCCCCTCGGCACTGGCAAACCGGGCAGCCAGAGGAATCAGCAAGAAGCTCACTGATGTCAGGGCCATACCCATGGCAAACTTGACCGGCATACTCATGGCTTTTCCGGTCACACCAGTACGGTTGTAAATGTAAGCCAATATCGGGCTGGCCACCATGATCCAGAATGGGTTAAGAGACTGGAAGGATAACGGGTTAACTTCAAAACCAAAAATAACATGCTCAACGTTATGAATGGTGAAGAAGTTGAGGGAGGTCGGCATCTGGTAGTACATTACCCAGAAGACAATCGCTTCCAGCATCAATATCAGAGCAACAATCATCTTGCCACGCTCAACACCGGCAGAACCCAGAATTTCTTTCAGGAAGATCACTACCACACCGCTCCCGACCATCGCCAACAGGACATTGGCAATAACCAGATGGTTCAGAACAAAGGCACAGGCAAAACACGCAGCAATAACACCGACAAAAACCAGTCCAAACTTCCTGTAGTTCAGAGGTTTAAAGTCAGGCTCAGAGCCATAACCGGCTACCCAGTGGCGAATGATGAAATAGTTAGCCAGAGCCACCAACAGTCCCAATGCGCTGACTATGAAGCCCACGTTCCAGCCGAAATGGTCCGCCACATAAGGTACAGTCAGCATAGAAATAAAGGAGCCTATATTGATCGCCATGTAGTACATGGTGAAGGCGCCATCCAGACGACTATCACCTTCTTTATAACACTTGGCCAGAAGGCTGGAAGGATTCGCCTTGAACAGGCCATTACCCACTGCGACAGTGGCCAGGGCAAGATAAACCATCTGCATGTCGTTGCCCGCTGCGGCCATGATGGCATAGCCAGTCATCAACACCAGGGCACCGAACACTATGGTCCGCTTGGTACCCAATACCTTGTCGCCCAGGAAACCACCAAGCGCTACCAGGCCGTAGACCAGAGCATTAAAGGCACCAAAGATAATAAACGACTCAGACTCCGGAACATCCAGTTCACGAACCAGATAGACGGCCAGAATAGCCTGAAGTCCGTAGTAGCCAAAACGCTCCCATAGCTCTAGAAAAAAGATCATATAAAACGGCCTGGGCTGTTTCAGAACGTTTAAAGACTGTTGCATATAAAAACTATCCTTTAACTCCGATGTTCGTCAGTCAATGTCTGTATTCCAGGTATTGTTCGATCTTCCTGATCGAGGAACCTCAAGCGCAATAAGCTCGACAGACTCCGGAGACGGGAGAAATTTCAATAAACTTAAACAAACATTTTCTGTTATTAATAAACTTATTGAGAGCTCTCACTTTGAATTTTTGGCGGGTCAGTACAAAGACCTTTTTTAATTAAGTCTTATTAAAAACGTTTCCAATAGCGGTAATTTTCACAGCCAGACAAGTAGATACCGGTGAACCGGACAGGACTGATGCCTAAATATTAGTGCCATTTACTTTTTTCATAATCATCCAGCTTCGACGAATCCGTTTTCTGCGGTGAAAATCACCCTCACAGAGCCCCCAGCGATAAGTCAATCACAAACTGTTTACTGTCAATCCCGGAAATTGTTGTGTCTGCAGCTGCCACCTGAACCGGCCACATTTTGACCCACAACCAGCATTACATCGGTGCCATCTCCATAATGATCAAAGGGACACTGCAATATGTTGGCAGGATCAGATTTAGTCTCAGCCCAGGGTCCACAGAAGTCACAGACTGGCATATGCCACCGAACGACAGCGGTCGTCTTGGGCGGGGTATCCCGGGATATGACAATATCCTGATATCGCGGTTTATCGCCAGTGGAACATTCTGTAAATATAAGATTCTTGTAATGGAGACCAAGTTTGCTAATGCCTAAGCTACCTGATGGCATTGAGTCAGTCGTCGGAGAATACACCCCATACATGCAAGAGCTGTCTGACCCAGCCTTGAAAGAGTAAGACACGCTATGGTCGGAATCATAGTTTCTTATAAAATAAATTTTCCGATCCAGTGCCTGAACAGTTCCGAATGCGAGCACAAGAATCGTTGACACCGCTAGCCTTGAAGTCAGCTTCATACTCCTCAGCTCCTGATTAGCTGCCCAAGAAGACAGGGTAGGACGCCTCAAACCCCGTTGTCGCTTGCATGGCTCGAAAGTGTAACTCTGATTTGCTGCCGGCTCAATTAACCTGAAATGATCTTTCTGAATATCAAAATCACCTTTAAGTTTCCTGGAGCTGGAAAAGGCAAACCAGAAAGGACCAATGCCTAAATAGCAGAGCCATTTTCTTTTTTCATAATCTTCCAGCTTCGATGAATCCCTTTACGCCGTTGAAAATCTCGATCAATGGTTTGATGAGTGATCTCTTCAACAAGAAATTCTGATTCAACTCGCGCATCCAGTTTGAACTTTCTAAAATTGTTAGAGAAATAGAGAGTACCATCCTTACTAAGCCTTTTTGCTGCCAGCTCAATTAACCTGAAATGATCTTTCTGAACATCAAAAACACCTTTTAGCTTCTTGGAGTTGGAGAAGGTGGGAGGGTCCATAAAAATCAGTTCGTACTCGCCGGTATCTTTTTCCAGCCATTTCAGACAGTCTTCTCGCTCCATCCGGTGACGGCGCTCGCTCAGACCGTTCAGGGCCAGATTCTTTTTACCCCAGTCCAAATAGGTATTGGAGAGATCAACGCTGGTAGAAGACACAGCTCCACCCATGGCAGCATGAACAGTGGCTGTGGCGGTATAACAGAACAGGTTGAGGAAGCGCTTGCCTTCAGCCTCTTTCTGCAGCCTCATTCTCATCAGGCGATGATCAAGAAACAGACCCGTATCCAGATAATCATTCAGATTAACCAATAAACGACAACCGCCCTCTTTTACTTCCATCAGCTGTTTCTGTTCGTCCTGCCGGACGTACTGACTGAAACCTGATTGCCGCTCGCGTCGTTTCAGGACAATGTTTTCATCCGGTATATTCAGTACCTCAGGTGTCACTGCCAAGGCTTCGATTAAGCGCTCCTGAGCTTTTTCTTCGTTAATGGATTTGGGCGCTGCGTACTCCTGAACGTGCACCCAGTCACGGTACACATCAACCGCTAAAGAGTATTCGGGCATGTCGGCATCATAGAGGCGATAGCAGTCGATGTTGTTTTTTCTGGCCCATTTGCTCATCTGCTTGAAATTTTTCTTCAAGCGGTTGGCAAACATGGTGGCCCCTTCAGAAATATAGGTAACCGTTCGGGTCTCTGATTGACTCCCCTGCTGTTTTTCTGCCGCGGCCTCTCTTGCTTCACGACTGCGAATATCGTAAAGAAAGAGCTTACAGGGCAGTGCTCCGTTAAAGAGCGAATAACTCTTTTTGGGCCCCATTCCGAGATTTTTCACCAGACTGGGTGTACCCGTAAAAATGCCTGCTTCCCAGCCCGGGCAGTTCTGTTTTAGCTTTTCACCCAGATGTTTGTAAAGGTAGACCAGACTGGCTTCATCGCCCATACGTTCACCGTAGGGAGGATTACAAACCACCAATCCGGCATCTACGTCAGACCCCAACCCCATGGCCAGATCCTTGAGTTCCTGCTGTCGTATATTGACCCTTTTTGACAGCCCGGCCCTTTCAAGGTTGGATTTGGCACGATGAGCAACAGACCCCAGGCCTTCAAAGCCAGTAATCTCCGAATCCATGGCAGCTAGCCCCTGCTGACGACGTTCTCTGGCTTCCTCCAGCACTTTACTCCAAACCTTTGGCACATGCCCCATCCAGCGATCAAACCCGAAACGGGCTCGAAGCAGACCGGGGGCAATGTCGGCCGCCATCATGGCACCTTCTATCAACAGAGTAGCGGCTCCGCACATGGGATCCATTAAGGGTTTTCCCCGGGCAGCCATTTCAGGCCAGCCAGATCTTATCAGAATGGCCGCTGCCAGATTTTCCTTCAGAGGTGCTTCACCGGATTCCTGACGATAGCCCCGTTGATGCAAACTCTGACCTGACAGATCAATCGATACAAACGCTGTTTTTCCTCTGGCATGAACATTAATTCTTAAATCAGGGTTAGCAGCACTCACAGAAGGCCGCCAGCCATGCTCATCTCTCAGCTGATCAACGATGGCGTCTTTAACGACCTGAGCACCGAATCGGGTGTGATTAATATCGGGTGTCGAACCGGTGAAGTCGACCCGGAAGCTGCTCTGCTGATCGAGATGATCATCCCATTCAAACGTTTTGACCCCCTGATAAAGACTGTCTTTGTTCTCGGATCGAATCTCGCCCAGCCGCAGTAGAATCCGGCTTGCCAGCCTGGACCAGAGACAACTCCGATAGGCAACTTCAAGACTGCCCCTGAAGCTCACACCAGCGACAGTTTCCTGGACAGATTGCGCACCCAGGCCCGTTAACTCACTGGCCAGCAGGATTTCCAGCCCCTTGGGGCAGCTGGCAAAAAGTTCTAGAGAACGCTCAGCAAGAGGCGTATTCATAACTGATATTCCAAAATAATTTAAAAATTCAATATTTATTAGGATTGATTTCTCGACAGTCCGATCAAACTTCGTTAGAAATTAAACCGTAGACGTTCCCTGTATGTTTGCTCTCTGGTTTTTCCCGGCTCCCTCGTTGCATGTATGTTGCATGAAGCCTGGTGGGCATCCGGAGTTATCACAACAGACCGGATCAGGGAATTTTCAGGTGCTGTAACAGGGTGCCAGGGAGGCATTGATAAACGAATCAGCAAGAGGCAGTACCACATGATGAAAAGACAAAAAAGGGATATGACAGACAGAGCCTTTACCAAAGGATATCGGACAGGTGCGTCTGGACGTTCGAAGGATATCTGCCCACATACGGACCCTCAACTTCGCCAAGCCTGGTTAACGGGCTGGCGGGAAGGTCGCGTAGACAACTGGGACGGCTTGATTGGCATTTCCGGCCTGCAACGGGCCAGTAATGCCTCCTTTCTATGAGTTACCCTACTGTTGAAGCCTATAAGCCCCGGACTTCCGGGGCTTCTTTCATCCCGCCTGCAGCCATGAACGAAGAAAAATATTCCTGAATCGGTTCGCTTGGAAATCTCTCAAAGACTCATGAAGTCGTCCGGAGAGCCTTCAACCATGATCACAGGAGTAAACGGCTTCTGCCGCCTCACGAATCAAGGAAGGGCCCCTATAAATGAAGCCCGAATACAACTGAACCAGACTGGCCCCTGCCCTGATCTTATCGGCTGCTGTTCCGGCATCCATCACGCCGCCCACACCAATAACAGGTAGTTTTCCGGAAAGTTCGGAGGACAACAGTTTAATGACTTCTGTCGAGCGGTCACTTAGTGGTGCCCCACTGAGTCCGCCCTGCTCTTCTGCATCAGGCAAACCCTCAATAGCATCCCTTGACAGCGTGGTATTAGTCGCAATCACCCCGTCCATCTCACAGGAAACCAGTTCACGGGCGATGTCAGCAATTTCTGCTTCATCCATATCCGGTGCGATCTTGATAGCTACCGGCACCCTGCGACCATATTTGTCGGTCAGTAAAGCCTGCTCTTTCTTCAATGCCTCCAGCAGACTTTTCAGGGCATCACCAAACTGCAATTTACGCAGCCCCGGAGTGTTAGGGGATGAGAGATTGACCGAGATGTAGCCGGCATGGGGATACACTTTTCTCAGGCAAGTCAGGTAATCCGTTTCAGCGTCTTCCACGGGAGTATCAAAATTTTTGCCAATGTTAATGCCAATGATGCCCTGATAATTGCAATTACGGACATTCTGAACCAGATGATCAACCCCTTTATTGTTGAACCCCATACGGTTGATCAGCGCCTCACGCTCTGGAATACGAAAGCAGCGAGGCTTTGGATTGCCGGGTTGAGGACGGGGGGTCACTGTACCCAGTTCAATATGACCAAAACCCAGACTGCCCAAGCCATCAATACAATCTGCGTCTTTATCAAGCCCTGCTGCCAGCCCCACAGGATTTTCAAAGGTCAGCCCCATAACTTCCCTGGGGCGGGAAGGAACAGATGGCACAAAAGCATTGTTCAGGCCCAGCCGCTGGCCTGCCCCTATCATCTCTAATGCTACATCGTGTGCATTTTCAGCAGAGAGACAAAATAACAACTTTCGGCCCAGTTGATACATGAAAAGCCCCGGTTAATTTAGATAAACCCGCGAAATTATACGCTGCTCCATTTTGAAAACCAGTGTTGTGTAAGGGTTTTTCTAATTCCGGTTTTATATTGATAACCAGACGGTCAGTTATTCTGACCAAAATGGAAATCTTCGGCCGTTTGTGTGGTCTCAAACATAAGAGCATCCCGATATCAGAGATAAGCAGGAGGCCAGAAATGTCAGAAGTATTGATTGGAAGTTTTCCCACAAGCACTCCTTGTTCAGGCAATCCTCATTCTTGCCTGGATCTCATGCAGAACCCTGTGGGAGATGCACTAACCTACTTGTCATATCAGACCAAAAACCATTCTGCTCCTTTATCAAAACCCCTCTCCAAACATCAAGTTACACAAACTCCAGCCACCATAATGGTTGGCAAAACGATCACGTCGCCCCCTGAAATCAATCCCAACGATGAAGATGACCTCTTTGAGGATGCCGAAGATAATCCGGATTGGATAAAAGAGTACGATGCCAGACTGGCGGAAACTGCGACTCAATCTGCAACTAACAAAAGAGATCACAGGCATTGCTCAGCTCACGACCGGGAAACCCTGATTCATGAGTATTCCGAGTTGCTGGACAGGTTCAGGCAACAGGGTCTGGACGCTGATGTTATCACCATGATGCATCCCTATGGCATTCTCGAACGGATTCTGGATGACTGCCCCGAAAGCGGTTTTGCCCTGTTAGAGCAAAGACTGCTGGCACTGGCTGACGACTTGGAAAAGAATTGGTGGGGTATCACCTCGAACAAACAGGAAGCCACAAAAAAACTGGCGGTTTTATTCAATCTGTTGGAAGTTCGTGATGATGATGCTCTGCTGAAAGGGTTGCTTGAATTTGAAACCCGACATGGCAAGACACCTTTTTACCATGTGCTTCAAGAGTGCTTCGTACAGAACAGGATGACGGATCCCTTCAAACCAGAGAATGCCGGAGCCAACCCATCTGCGGCGGCGTTGAGCCTTCAGGCAAACAGGCAGGCTCTTGGGCTGAAAAAAATCGACGCCCGGAAAGCTCTGGAGGGACTCTATTTTCCACCACCCGGTCACTGGCACAACCGCTCACAGTTAACCGGGACAATGATCTGGAAAACCCCGCAAATTGTTCACCAACTGCTGTTGGATCGCTGTTGTGCTGATATCGATGAAGCACGAAAAAAGCTGCGCTCCGGGCAATGGCAAAGTCGACAGCAGCTGCAGTTATTATCGAATCAGCTCAAGTTTCTGGCGGAAATGCGCTGCACGCCCGAAAACCTGACGGACTTCATTCAGAACCCCAATCATGAAGAGCTCCGGGACTTGCTGGAAAGGGAATGCCAGCAGCTCTATTTCAAACAGCGCTATCAACACTTGATGTCGACCGAGTTATCGGAACTCTCCATCGAAGAGTTCAATGAAGCAGAGCAGCAGGTGGACTCTATGCTGGCTGTGGAAGGACATAAAGACATTCCTGCGGACTTCGCTGCTGACATGTTCAAGCAGTTAAAACATTTCCATCACGCTATTCAACTGGTTCGTTTTATGAAACTGGAGCTGGAAGTCCCTCTTTCAGAACGAATCTTTATGCTCAATCCTCCTGCCACCCGGCACCTCATGCAGAAACTGAATACCAGCAGGCAAGGGGCCGATACAGAAATGAAGCTGTATCATGCCATTACTCAATACAGTGATCACCTGAAGGCTTATCACAAACATCCGAGCTACTCATCCATAGTCGCTTACCAGCAGAAACATCATGATCTCAGGCTGGCCCAGGAAGAACAGGTGATGGCAGAGACCAGAGCCTTGATAGAACAGCCTGAAACACCGGCCGTGATGGGTACCGGTGATTATCAGGAAAACCTGCAACTGCTGAAAATACTGGATCAGGCACTGCAGGAAACAGCCCCGGTCAGCCCCGTCCATTCGGGCAAGGAAGCTATTATGGCGGTGGGGTATCAGGTTGTCTGGCCGGGCAGAAAATCTCTAAGGGACAAAATGTCTGAACTTCAGCACCTGAAAGATCTGAAAGCAGTAGGCTACTCGTTCAGGGAAGAGCTTCTGAAAACCTGTGAAGCCATTCCCGGCTCCACCACAGGTATCCTTAACAGAGTGTCCAACATTGTACAGCCAGCCGCGACCACGATTCAGGACTGGCACAGCGGTAAAAGCAGTGCCTGGACCATTCTGACGGGAGTACAGGGCAGTTACACAGAGCTGGAAAAGCAAGCCTGCGAAACACTTTCAGGCGTACTGGAAATAGCTCAACGCCACCCTCGTTTGTTCCGACGTCTGGTTGGAGACTCCGCCCAAACTATTGAGCAGTTGAAAATACTGGTGGGCGCCGGGAATGCCGGACTGGTTTCACAGCTTCAGGCAAGGCTGTCGGCTGAATCGGCCGCCTCCTGCTTTGCCGGAGATGAAGCCGTTAACGAAGCATTCGATTACGCCAACCACCCCCAACAGGCGGCATTATTAAAACAGTTTCAGTTTCTGCTGCAGGTTTCCGATCTGGCTCTCAAGGGCTCTGTCGCCCTGAACTTCTTTGCCGACCTGTCCAGTCATACGGCAGGTTCCAGACTGGGCAATGTTATCGGACTGACAGCAGGCGCCCTGATTGCCGGCCTGGCAGGGGGTGCAGTAGGCTGGAGCGTTGGCGGAATGGCAGGAGCAATTGCCACGGCAACGGCTCATGCAACGGGAGCCGTTGCCATCCGTGAAGGTGTCAATCAACTGGAAGGTCGTCAGGTTCGTACCCTGAACAGGCTGATCAACTACGGACCGGCCTTTGCCAACGCATCCAGCCCTATGGATGAGCTGGCGCTGATTGCCAGGGGCGTTGCTAAAAAGGAAGGTCTGGCCAGAAGTGTCTTTAACGTCTGCGTTAACCCCTTTCAATTCCGGTACAATCGACTGACAGAAGCGATTCGTGCTTACCACAACAGGGAAGCCGGAGCCTTTGGCCAGCTCGCCGCTGAAGGTGCCAAATGCCTGATCGTTCTGGGTGGTTCAGTCATGGCTGGAACACTGGTTGCCGGTAGCGCCTTCTACGGGAGTCTGGCGGCCGTGGCATTATGGCCCATAGCCACCTCCAGCTTCGCATTGATTACCACAACGCTGTCTACCGGCAATGTCATCAGTCGACTCTTTAACTCGCTGGACCATGTTGAGAACCTGATTTATACGGCTAAAGACAGCTATCACTATTACCGTATGCTGTTGCCGGAAGGCTCCGATAAAAGAGCCCGCATAGAAGCGCATTGCCTGGCATCATCGAAACGGATGATGGCTAAAATGACCGCCCAGAGTCCGTTCAAACAATACCTGCGAGAAACTATCACCGCAGAAGTAGCCAAGACCTACTGGGATTCATGGCGTGAAACTGAGGAGGGCAAACATCTGGTTGATACTGTTAATGCCGGAGTCGAAAAGGAAGTCACTGAGTTGGCTGAAGCCAGAAAAGAGCTGGCAGAAGATATCCTGAAACACCAGAAGGCTCTGATGATTTTCCAGAGCTATAAAGACCAGGTCGACACCCTGACCAAAGACCGCGAAGCCTTTAACACCTTCAGGAAACAACTCAGGGAAGTGGGGGTTCATCCTCCGGAGATCAGCCATGGCATCGGCTATTACATTCAGGATCAATTACTGGAGATTCCTCTGGCCATCAACCGCCATTGTGGCACCCCCAACCCCGGGACCACCCGATCAGCCATCGGGAAGACGCTCGAAGACTCGTTGAGACAGACGATCAGGGGCCATTATTTGCTGAAAATGGCTGCTCTGGGTCGACCCATCAAGAGGGTTTTAGACGAGGATGGTACTGTTTCCACCCAACCTCTCAGTCGTGATGACCTGCTGACCCTGAAAAACCGGGTCATAAATCAACTGCATAACCATCTGGAGAAGGATATCTCATCGGCAGCCCTTGAACGGCTTCAGCTGGCGGTTCACATGGCCGCAAAAAGTGTTGAGAACGACCACGGCAAGGGTCAAAAGGTCAGCTTTGAGCAGATGAGCAGCGCACTGGCCAACCGGCTGGAAGATCAGGGTCGAGCCATGGAAGCAGTGGAAAGACTCAGGGTCGCACGTTTCCGACAGCAACTGAAAGAGAACCCTGACTTTCAGAATATGACCGAAGAAGAGCAGGCCCTGATCATCGATCAGGGCATCATTGCCCAGCCCCGAGCATCAACACGGGCCTTCACCTGAGGAATAGCCTGGCGTGTTCACTGACATCGTCAGTGGTTCTGGTGTGTTTGGTTTCGAACTCTGCCCGATGCAAGTCCGGATCAAATGGATCGCTATATCTGGCCGTTTTTTGGGTAAAGTCCTGCAGATTCAGAACATTTTCTCTGGCACCGCTCAGTCCACTGTCAAGCATGAAATGATCACCGACTGCAGTTTCACCGGCTGCCGTCACCGCCAATTGATGTCCATGGGCTTCCCTGATCGCAAAATTTTTCTCGAGCCGCTGAGGCCTCGTACATAAGACTGAAGTAAACTGTTGATTGATTTTGTCCGATGTAGCCCCTAATGAGTCGGATTCATCAATGCCATAATAGTGGGCAACCGCCTGAAACCAGGCTTTGTGAACCACCTTGACACTCTCCCGGGCTTTTTTAGTAGCCCGTTGATAAGCCTCTTTCGAATCAATGGGTTCCGATCCTGAAGTCGGGCTCTTCAGTAACTGATCCGTAATGTCTTCCTGCAGTTTGTGACAATACTCATTTAAGGGGTCTGGCAACCTCATACCAATATAAACCTGATTCTTGTTCTCTAAACACCGGGTCTGCATGCCCTTATATAACGTCCGGCTCTTCAATTTTTCCAAATCCTCTGGAAAGACAACGTTCCTTATGGGGTCATCAGACTCTTTTAACATCTGCAACTCCCGGTAAAGCTGCTCCTTGAAGTGCTTATGAAAACCTTTGTTGAAGATCACCGTCCTCCTGAAATCCTTAAAGGTATTCAGCCCCTGGTTGGGTAATTCCTCACCTTGTTTACCTTCCCAGCTGCAAGCAGCGTATGGCTTGCCCCAGTCGTCCATGCCATCACTCAGGAACTTTTTTCCCAGCCTGCTATTTTTCCCGCTGGCACAAATGATCATATCCACAGGTCGGTGCATAACCGTTTCCTCAGGGGTGTCATGCTCTGCTCTGCCCTGTTGCGCCACACCATAAGCAGGGTTATAACGTGCTCTGACCTTGTAGCCCTGCACTCCCGACTCAACGCCCTCCAGCTCAAAAGCAGCCATTCTTTCCAGACTGGAAGGCTCGTCACCCTCATGGGTTTGATCATTCCTTGCCTTCAACTCGGTCAGTCGATCATGAAATGCTTCTTCCAGATGGCGGATGGCTATCTCGCCAAGACCGTCGGAACGAACAATGCCCTTGCTTTCCTCACCGTCACCAAAAAGCTCATAGTAGTGTTCACCCAGATAAAACTTCAGCATATCCATCCATTTGAGATCCAGCCTGACCACCTGACCCTTGTCGTGTTCAGTACTTCTGTTATCAAAGACGGAGACATCTGCACCGGCTTCGAATTGTGACAAGGCCAGGGCCAGCCCCGTGGGACCGGCTCCTTCAATCGCTACCCGGGGGTGAGTTCTGGCATTATCATGCTGCTTAATCAACCAGTCGAGCTGTGCCAGATCAATCTCCTGCCCCCTCAAAGTGCCGATTTCCTGAACCTTTAACAGCTTGGTGAGAGTATCCTGCTGACCACGCCATTGTTCAGGCTGCGAGAGTATGCCCATGTCCCATCGTCTGCCCCCCGTCAACTGGATATCAAGCAGTGCTCGTCGTGATTCTGCTATCAGCTGCCCCTCTTCTTTGGTCAAGCCTTCCCCGGCTTTCAGGCGTTCTCTGATGTTATCTACATCTAACTTAGTGACTTCAGCACTCAGTCGATTCAATGTTTTTCTCACCTTGGCTTTGTCCTCAAATAACCGCCCATCCAGGTAAGAAAATTCGCTGTGACTATCAAATTCAATTTTCAGTTTCGGATAACGCTTCAGGTCTTGAATAAAGCGGTAGTCTTTTTCCTGTACCAAATTTTGTTGGTCGCAGTGAATGTCAAGCTCAAGGCATTGAGCATTATCAAATATTTGTCCCACCGCTTTGTGGAGGGGGACTGCACGCTCCTGATAATAATATCTACATAAGTCGTCATTCCAGATTGACAATAGATCATCATACTCATCCTGCGACAGCCGTTCAGGCAACGAATGAAGAATTTCCCGAAGCACCTCTTTGACCAGACACTGAAAATCCCGGGATTGACCGGTACGAGCAAAATGCCGCTCCAGCCTGCCAAAATCCTGATCCAGCCTGATGTCATGCCTGACTCGGCCTGGTGTGAGTAGTGAAGCCGTATAGTAGCCTTTAACGGCCTTACGAGTGAAGTGTATAGATAACGCCGGAATCCTGTCAATCAGTCTCGGCAAGGATTTTATTCCCTTTTCCGCCTCACTGAGCATCGTGTTTACGTTCTCAGACCTGAGAACAGCATAGAGAATTTTACCCCTTATGCTTTCTCTTTCCGGACGGCTGAAACCCGGAATAACCCCTTCAGCCACATCAATTACCAGACGTTTTCTATCCTTTTTAGTCAGCTCCCCGCTCTCAAGAGCCTTCATCACCTGGTCATGCAACAAAACCTCTGCTTCACGCTCCCGGGCTCTTTGCGCTTTCGCGCCGTGAGTGGGAGAAAGAAAGGCAAACAGCCTTTTGAAGATGTTTCCACGGGGTTTGACACTGACGACCTTTCTCCCCCTGAAAGTAGCCGAAGTGTCTTGCTCTGGTGCCCCCGAATCGCTAATCAATTCAAGCCGACCCGTTTTTCCTTTCCTGCAAAACTTCTCAAGCTTCTCAACATTGTCCAATAAATCAGCGAACTGAGAACTCGCTGGTGTTGGGGCTCCTGCGCCTCCAATGCTCATAGCTATAGGCCTCCCTGCCTTAGTCATTTACAAAATAGAACGATAAACAAGTGCTTTCGTTATTGATCAATGCAACCGTCAAACTCAGTTGTTTAGCTGAGAACCCAGGAACACTTCGCCTCGTTGAATAACAAAGTCAGCTGTTCTCTGCTGCCCCCCCTCAAGCGCTGCCTGGTGCAAAGCCGGAGCAAATGGATTGGTATCGTTGGCCGTTTGGTGAGTGAAGTTCTGCAGGTGCAGAACATTTTCCCTGGCTCCGGTCAATCCGCTGTAGCTCATGAAATGGGGGCTGGCTGCGGCATCACCGGCTACTGTCACGGTCAAATCATGTCCGTGAGTTTGCTCAGTCACAACACTCTGCTCAACCCGGTGCTGCTGCAATGGAAAGACCGAAGAAAACTTGTCATTTATTTTGTCCAATGTCGCCCCCAATGACCCGGATTGATCAATACCATAATAATGGGCCACTGCCTGAAACCAGGCTTTATGAACATCCTTGAGACTCTCTTTGGCTTTTGTCTCAGCCCATCTATTAGCCTTTTCTGTATCAACGGAATCGGATAACACATTCAGGCTATTCAGCACCCGCTGCTTAATTTCCCCTTCCAGCTTTTTACAGTACTGATCAAAGGGCTCTGGCAACTCCATGCCGATGTAGACCAGATTTTTATTCTCAAAACAGCGGGTCTGCATACCCTGATCCAGCGTCAGACGCTCCAATTCTGCCAGATCCATAGTGTGTTTATCAGACGCTTCTAGAAAAGGCAGCTCTTCTAAAAGCCGTTCCTTGAAGTGCTGATGAAAATCTTTGTTAAAGACCACCATCTCCCTGAAATCCTGAAAGGTGTTCAGCCCCTGGTTGGGTAGCTCCTCACCTTTCTTGCCTTCCCAACTGCAAACACCGTAGGGCTTGCCACCGGTGACCACTTGATCCTTCATGAACTTGTTCCGCAGCCTGCTGTTTTTTCCGCCAGCACAGATGATCATATCCACAGGTCGGTGCTCAACCGCTTCCTCAAAAGTGTCATGCTTTGCCCTGGCCTGCTTCGCCACATCATAATCAGGGTTATAACGCGCTCTAACCTTGTAGCCCGATCCTCCCGGCTCTACCGCTTCCAGCTCAAAAGCAGCCATTCTTTCCAAAGTAGGAGGCTCGTCACTATCACTGATTTGATCATAATTCCTTGATATCAACTCGGTCAGTCGATAATGCAATGCTTCCTCCAGGCGATGAGTTACTATCTCGCCAAAACCATCAGAGCGAACAATACCCTTGCCTTCCTCACCTTCACCAAAGAGCTCGTAGTAATGTTCACCCAGATAAAACTTCAGCATATCCATCCATTTGGGGTCCAGCCTGACCACCT
>NZ_JAHHPN010000486.1:0-1511 GCF_024606325.1 Endozoicomonas sp. ONNA1 | reverse complement strand
TTTTCTTAGAGAGCCTCCTGAAGTGCCTTTGCCCATCCGTGATCTGCGTAAAAGGAGCTTTGTGCTCCCTGCACGTAATAAACAACGGGGTTAGGGGAAGCTGCATCTGATATAAGAAAAAATGATCCTGCCTCTACAACACAGGTGAAGCAGCAGCCCCTGCTGTGTTCAAAGTTTGCTAAATCCTTTTGATACTTTATTCAGGAAGCTCTGATAGTCATCGGGGTTCAGTCCCAGTTTCTGCAAGTATTGAATAGTATGATGAACAACTTCTTCAGCAGTATAATCTTCACTGGCTTTGACGCCATGAGGTACAACCTCAATCGGCTCATTTCGCATTCGACGGTCATGGATATATTCGAACCAGGCTTGTAAAAACTGATTAATCAGTTTCAATTCCTGCATATTTTCAGGACAACGGAAAAAGCGAAACTCTATTGTGGCATAAGGATCGATCACCTCGGATCCCGGAATATGCATCAAAGATATAGCCATATATTTTTCTAACATCATATTACCCGCTGCACCGAACATCTGTTGCAAAGGGGTCATTTGCACAAAATGACTATATATTTTTGCAAACTGTTTAAGCTTATCCAATTTTTCTGAATCCGTTAGCCAATCGCCATTCACGACTTCATAATTGAAAGCAGCCAACTTTTCGTTATACGTGGCAATCATCCAATTTATCCGTTCAATGGCTAACTCTCTCATATCAGAATAATCAGAAAACAATTTATACCATTGACTTTCATTATCCTTAACAATTCGATCATTATTACCGAATGCCCTGAGTAGATAAGAATTGCTCTCAATCTCCCTCTGTAATTCCAGTAGAACAGCAGGGTTACCGTGCGTAGCAGAGAGCGCATCAACATGTTTGTGGCCAGAAGCATGATCTATGAGTTCATCTTTAATCATTGAGTCAACCAATTCAAAAACTTTTTCTAAAGCATTGTTCGCATCGGCGTCACCATCATGGTAAGGCGTACAATTAAACTCAAGCCATTTCCTATAATCTAAAAAAGGAGTCACATAGAAGTGTCCATCAAAAGTAAAGCTTCCAGAATCACAGCTTGCCTCATTTGCTCCTAATCTTTCCATATGAGCTCTTACTATCTCAAGATAATAGTAACTTGGCCCACCCCATTGTTCAGCTTTAGAAATCAAATCATATTCCAACTCTTCACCAAATTTGAGATCAATAGAGTTGTTAAGTGGAATACTCTGTCCAGCTGCATCTGGCTTTTCTTCAAACATATCATGAAGAGCATCTAACCAGCGTCTTTCAAATTTCGATGCCATGACTTCTTTATTAAAAGTCATTCTAAGTTCATCATTAATTCTCAGGGCAGCAATAATGGCATTCTTGCACTCATTACATTCAACAGTATTCTTTCTTATCTCATCAAACAGTTCTTTCTTGTAGCGATCGATAAATCTCATAAACTGATCATATTCTGAAAAATAGCCATCTCCAAAAAGAATCCTTTCAAAGAATTGAAATGTCT
>NZ_JAHHPN010000485.1:0-1055 GCF_024606325.1 Endozoicomonas sp. ONNA1 | reverse complement strand
GGTGATGACCTGGCATTGTTGGGTGATGGCTTGAACGAGGTCCATGGAGGCCCTGGCACGGACACCGTGTCTTACCGTCTCAGGAAAAAAGGTCTTAAGCTGGACCTCACCCACCGGAACCTCTATAGCCTACAGCCAGCAGAGCAGCTGACAGAGGTGGAGGTCATCCAGGGTTCCCCGGGCAATGACACCCTCTTGGGAGACCACCGTAATACCGTTTTCGTGGTCACCAATGGCACCAATACCCTGGATGTCCGGGGCGGCAACGACACCGTGACCGCCAACGGCGGAAAAACGTCTGTCCGGTTACGCAGTGGCTTTAACACGGTATTACTGGGTGAGGGCAGGCACGAGGTATACACAGGCACTCATTCGGACACCCTCTGGCTGGGTCGTGGCAGTGATCTTGGCAACCACCGCATTCACGGTCATAAACACCGGAAGCCGCCAACAGGAAAATGGCCCGTGCTGGTCATCCGTTGGGAAAAATCGGGTGAATCGTGCCGTGACCCGCAAAAGGCCAGTTTGACCATCAATTCTTTTGACGAGAGCCTGAATCTGTTTTTTAGCCCTGAAATAGCGCGTCAGAGCGTCACCCTTGACTTTCACACTGATGGTTTACGTCATTTCGAAACAGTACAAGCCAACCCCGTTATCCTTTATTGGGAGCAAGCGGCAGGCAACCCCCCTTCCCTGCCAATGACCGAGGCCCTGACCCACCTGAGGAACAGTACTCTCTCGATTTATCTTGATTCAGACAGGGAACCCTGCCAGGTCAAAAAGAGAGTGGAGGACTACACCTTTTCCACAGGGGAGATGCTGGCATTCTTAAATCGCCATCCTGAAAAACCCTTAGGTGAATTCCCCCCGGCCAAATGGCGTGACGAAGCTGAACTGAAGAGCCTTGCCGATGAGGGAAAAAACCTGGGCGCCGGCCTGCACCGGATTGGCAGTCGGGAAAGCAACAATGTCAGGCTGGAGATTGAGTTTCGTTTCGACTCTTCCACATGCACCCCCCACAGTGGTGTTTTACGCAAGCTGACCCTGAAGCCGGG
>NZ_JAHHPN010000484.1:0-23724 GCF_024606325.1 Endozoicomonas sp. ONNA1 | reverse complement strand
GTGTTTAATAGTCAGGAGTGGGAAGAAACACTTCAGCGAGTCGCCCAGAGCCCCCATAAAGTAGTGGGGCTTAGCTATGCTGCTGGCATAACAGGAGCAGACCATGAAGTCAACCCGGAAGATTTCCCGGAGATGGGCTGTACCGTAAAAATTCATAATATCCTTGCAGAAGGTGATCAGATTCAATTCATCGCTCTGGGAATGCAGCGCTTCCGTATCAAGCAATGGCTTCGCAAACGCCCACCCTATCTTGTTCAGGTGGAATACCCTGACAATATTGAAAACGACACCGATGAAATCAAAGCCTATGCGCTGGCGCTCATTCAGGCCATCAAGGAATTAATACCACTGAACCCGCTCTACAGCGAAGAACTAAAAAATTACCTCAACCGATTCAGTCCAAAAGATCCGTCGCCACTGGCAGACTTTGCAGCAGCCATTACCACAGCTCGAGGTCAGGAGTTACAGGAGGTACTTGAAACACTGTCTGTTCAACGTCGAATGGAGAAAGTGTTGATTCTCATCCGCAAGGAACAGGAAGTAGCCCGCCTTCAGGGTGAGATTAATGCTGAAGTGAACCGCAAGATCAGTAAACATCAACGTGAATTTTTCCTGAAAGAACAGCTGAAAATCATACAAAAAGAACTTGGCATTTCGAAAGACGACAGAACGGCTGAAATTGAAGCGTTTGAAAAGCGGATTGCTGAGCTGGATATTCCTGAAACGCCCCTGAAAAAGATCAATGACGAGATGAAAAAGCTCTCGATTCTTGAAATGGGTTCCCCGGAGTATGCCGTCTGCCGCAACTTCCTTGACTGGGCTACCTCGGTACCCTGGGGCAGATACTCCGAAGATATATTCGATCTTGCCCATGCCAGAAAAGTTCTGAATTCTGATCATGACGGGCTTGAGGACGTCAAAGACCGAATCATCGAATTTCTGGCTGTCGGTGCCTACAAACAGGAAATATCAGGCACCATAATGTTGCTGGCAGGCCCTCCGGGTGTCGGCAAGACATCTATCGGACGGTCTGTAGCTCGAGCTTTAGGCAGAAAATTTTATCGTTTCAGCCTCGGCGGCATGAGAGATGAAGCAGAAATTAAAGGCCATCGCCGTACCTATATCGGCGCAATGCCAGGCAAACTGGTTCAGGCCCTCAAGGAAGTAGACGTTGCCAACCCCGTTATCATGCTGGATGAAATTGACAAAATCGGTGCCTCCTATCGAGGAGATCCTGCTTCTGCAATGCTGGAAGTACTCGACCCGGAACAAAATAGTGAGTTTCTCGACCACTACCTGGACATGAGAATCGATCTTTCAAAGGTGCTGTTTATCAGTACCGCCAACCAGCTGGATACGATTCCCGGCCCTCTTCTGGATCGAATGGATGTCATAAGGCTCTCTGGCTATATCACAGAAGAAAAAATGGCCATCGCCAAAAATCATCTGTGGCCAAAGCTCTTGAAACAGTCCGGTTTAAAAAAGAGCCAAATCCGATTTTCCGATGCCACTCTCAAGGCAGTCATTGAAGGCTATGCCAGGGAAGCTGGCGTCAGACACCTTGAAAAACTGCTACAGAAAATTATTCGCAAAGTTGTTGTTCAACTACTTGAAGGCTCGAAAGAGAGTCACAGTGTGACGATCAGGAATCTATCTGACTATCTGGGCGCGCCCTATTTCAGAAAAGAAAAGCGCATTGAAGGTATTGGCGTGGTGACCGGTCTGGCGTGGACGGCTATGGGGGGCGCAACCCTGCCTGTAGAAGCCAGTCTTATTCATCATCAGAGAGCGGGCTTCAAACTAACCGGCAAATTGGGTGATGTCATGAAAGAGTCTGCTGAAATAGCCTACAGCTTTGTTTCAAGTCAGGCCGAGAAGCTAGGCATTCCTGAAGCCTATTTTGACAAAGCCTTTATCCATCTTCATGTACCTGAAGGAGCAACTCCCAAAGACGGCCCTTCAGCAGGTATAACCATGGCCACCGCTCTGCTATCTCTTGCCACGAATACAAAGCCTGCCCCTATAGCCATGACTGGAGAACTGACCCTCACGGGTAAAGTTCTGGCTGTTGGCGGGGTTAGGGAAAAAGTCATAGCCGCTAAACGACAAGGCATTCATACCCTGATCATTCCGGAAGAATGTCGAAGAGATTACGATGAGCTGCCGGATTATATTCGAAAAGGCATGACCATTCACTTTGCCAGCATCTTCGAAGATGTATGCAAGGCAGCACTTCCCGTCAAGACATCGCCCGTTAAGAAAACCATCAGGAAGACCGCACGCAAAAAGCCTGCGACTAAGCCTTGACTCCAATCAAACGCAACCAATCATTCCCTCACAACGAACTGCGCCGCCCCTTAGGAGGCGGCGCATGAATCAATGCTCTAACAACGAGGGAGACCCCCGTTAGGACACATGAGTGAGCACCCAATATTATTGGCTCCGGCCGCCGTGTTGTCCATTCGTAGTTAAGAGTTTTGAAGCATAAAGAAATCTCTTTTATGTCACTTTTGGGATGCCAGTCTTCCTCCATATTTATCTGCCATTCATTTGACATTTAATAGCAGCAGGAAAACACAATTTTTCCTTTCATCTCACCGGACCTGCTGAGTTCAATTGCCATCAGCTAAGCTGTGTAAATAAGTGTTGGAAAGTTAACAAATCCACAAGCTCACAACGGACTGTGGCGACATGTCATCACCTCTTTCACCCGGCAGCAACAACTCACCCACTCCCCCCAGATTCACTGGCGACAATAACATGCCTACTTCTCCAGTCACTGGACAGGATCATTTGGGCCGGCAAATCAGTGAAACGACAACGACAAGTCAATTGAGCCACGAATCATCTGACCAACGGACACCAGAATCTCCTCACATTAATGAGAGGAAGGCTGAAAGACGCCCCTGGTTCTTCCAGCGGTGGTACAAAAGTTACATTGCCAGAAAAGACACGACGCCTCCTCCTGCTGAGAATCTTGACCCCGATGAAGAGCAAAAACAGACCGGATACCTTGGTTTACTGAAAGGGCTGCCAGGCAAGGCTGTAGGAGCACTTTCAAACCTTCCCGGTGCGGGTTACGAAAAGGTCGCGTCAAAACTGGATGATTTTATCAGTCGTCAGGTGGGTATTGAGATGACCCGTGAGGACGAAAGAAGCCAGTGGCGCTCTTTATTGTATGACCTGCTATGCAGTTATACCGGAGTCATTGTCGAAGGAAAGCAAACGCCATTCAACTTTAACGAAATACTCATAAAAAATGGCGATGCTCTCCCCATAAGAATTACGGCATTAAACTTCGACTCAAAAAGAGTCGTCCAACCATCAGAAAGCTATTTAATCAATGGACAAGCCACAGAAAATCATTTTGAAATGGGAGACCTCTCCTGCACCGTTGAAATTCCGTTTGAAGATAGTCCCCCTCTGATACTGCAACTCAGGCTTGAGAACACGACCCTCTCAGTCGGTACCGATATTAGCATCGCCCAGGTATTAAAAAACCAATTCATCTCTTCTTCCCGGGATCGCACCGCGGTTCAACTTTCTGCTGAAAAAGTAGAAGTCCGATATGAAAATCTGGACTCTTATCAAGAACTGACATCAGTACCTGATCCCTCAAAAGAATCAGACTGCATCGTGGGGTTTGAGAGGGGAAAGCTGACTATGAAAGGCGTCCGGCTATGCAAACCTCTTGACCTGCTTGAAGCTTCAACGAAACAGACATCCATACTTATTTTCGACTCGTTAAAATATGTCAACGAATCAGCCCGGCCTGCATTGGTAGAAGTCAAAAAAGTAAACGTTCAGCACCTTGACGACACCCATAATGGAACCTTCACCAGCTCACTGATCATTCACCCCAAAACCATTCGAAACATTCCCTATATTGGTTGGTTATTAGCTCCTCTCTTCTCTAGCCCTGTTCATCTCGAGATCTTCGCATTTATGCAACATGGTGAAGTCAGAATGAAAGATTTGAAACACGGTATCAGTGTTTCAGGAGGAACCCTGACTGGCTGGCTGGTAAAAAAAGCACTAAAGGCCAAACAAACACGATTGGTTCCATACAGCGGTGGAACAGGACTCCAGATTGGCTGGCCGTTTAAATTTATCGCATGCAAAATCGTTCTGCCTGGTCTGGTCCCCGGGAAGCCCGCGTCCAGCATAGAGGATCATGATCAGATCACCTTTAGGCAACTGAATCAGACCCGTGCTCAAAGTCATTCAGTACCAGGCCAACCTCAACCAGACGACACTTCATTTGAAGAGTTACCTTCACTTCACCACCAGCATTCAGAAGCGCTTGATCTGGAAGACGGTGTACTCATTGTACCCGACACTTTCAGCAGCGTGCTCAGCGTTATCTTCTCAGGAGACAGCGCTTTGGCTCAGCCAGTAAGAATGGTGCCACGCTTATTGGAAAAGCGTTGCATAGAAGCGGCAAAAGGTGACGAAACAGCTTGCCAGATCTTGCTCCGCTTTGTTCGGGATCAGGAAAGGTTTCAACATGAAAATGACTGCATGATGGCTCTGGAGGCCATTCCAGAAGCGTTCTTCATCAAGGAGGCTGCAGAAGCCGATGATGAGACATGGTTATGGTTTGAGAGTGTTGCACACAGACTGATTACTGTTGATAGAGAGAAAGCTTTTGAACTCTACAAACAGCTGTTAAAAAGAAAAGACATCGAGAACGCCAGTGGGCTGGCATCAAATACTGAATGGTTGATTCATCTTGCAAAGCACCTGCCTAAGAACACACCCGAGGAAAAAGCCATAGCCTTCCGGTTGGCCGAGTTTGCCTATAAGTCCGATCCGGAAAAAGCAGAAGAAGCGATTAAACTGCTCATCAACTGGAATAAGAATCAACTCTATAAAAAAAGCCAACTGAGCAGCCTTCTTCAAGACTTGATCAGCAACCACCCCTACTTTGCCGACCCTCATCATCTTGTCTCATTATTAAACCTGCTGGATCGGAGTCATCCGGAAATCGTTGCCCACTCACTGGAACACTTTCCGATAAAAACTCTTATTCAAAACCTCTGGATAGAGGACAGCATCAGGGCTCATAACACTCTGGATTTCCTCAAAATGCTGCTGGTCAAGCACGGCCGATTCAAAGAAGCCGCTGAACTGTTGATTGAGTCTGGAGACCGCAGACAGGCCGCAAGAATGCTTGACCTTGGCATCAGACAAGGTAAGCCCTCCGCTCTGAAGGTAAAACTAGATTTGGCGGTAAGGAATGAGCTGCCCGAAGATATGTCGTTGGCAAAGGAAGTTCGTCACCTCAGGTATTTGATAGAAAGTACTGCGACTCCAGAAGCAATGAGAGGGGCGGCCGTCTCAATCTTAGCAAGTATTGTGACAGAAAAGCCTCATCCGGAACTTGCAGGTATTTTCACTGAAGATCTGCTGATGACAGAGGAAAAAAAGGCTTCTTTTGTGAAAGCGATCGATAAACTGTTTGACCTTCAATACGCAGAAGCATCCACTCTGAATGATCGCATGAGAACCCTGAATCAGATTGAAGAACTCCTGAAAGCCGCCCGGACTGATGAGTCAGCTTACTTAAACAAACCTCTGATGCTGAAGCAGATTCAGGATGCCAACCAGCGGGTTGATCGGGTCATGGAGTTACTGATAAAAGTGAGGGGGCCTATCGAGTCCAGCCTGCTGACTATGCTCACATCTCAAGCATCAAGAGTCGAAGCCACTGTCGGAGACAACATGGTTTCTGAGACGATATCTGACATGGAAGAAGACGACGATGATGAGTTTTTTGATGCTCTGGATGAACCCTACGACCCGATAGTTGATGAAAAGACTGTTAACGTCAACGAAAACGCTCCAATAGCAATGGATGAGCAAGAGCATCAGACAGTGTCCGCTGCAACCGATCACCCTGGTCATAGACAGGAAGAGCCTTTCTTGCCTTCTAACTCTCTCTCAAGCTATGCATCGCTCCTCAGACAACCGGTTTTCTCCAGATCTTCAAAAGATTTCCTCGACCCAAGTCTCCGGCAAGAATGGGCATCAATACTTAATATGAGGGTAAATTGATCGAAAAGATCAAGCGGGTGTATTGCTGTCACCATAGAAATACAACAAACGCTTGAGGGCTATGAGGCTATCAGGCGTGTATCTCCGGTTAAAACGATTTGACAGAATCTCTTCAGGCGACTCCATGACCACACTCGCTACTTCTTCCTCCTGCAATTTCAGCTCACCCTCATATTGACAGCTGTATACCCTGCCCCAGACCTTGCAGTCCTCATTGTGAAAGTAAAAATGAAACAATGGCTTCAACGGAGTATCTTTTATGCCGAGCTCTTCAGCCAGCTCCCTGACGGCAGCCACGTCATAGCTCTCACCTTCAGCCACCACCCCCCCCGTGGCCGGCTCAAAATAACCCGGGTAAATATCCTTGCTTAAAGTTCTTTCCTGAACATAAAGTTGCCCTTTACTGTTAAAGACAAAGACATACGTAGCCCGGTGACAGAGTTTCTCTTCTCTCATCTGTCTTCTGGGCAAAGCGCCAAGCACATGGTTGCTTTCATCGACAATGATGATCTTTTCTGATGCAGACTGAAGTTCTGAGTTGGATGGCATAAATACCAGGCTCCGGATGTTCGTTTTATTTTACCGTGAAACACGTTCAGGCAATCGCAGCTCTCTGTTTCTTTGAGAGCACAACAGGATGAACGAGCTCCTGAAAGTTCTGCCACCCCATCAACAGAAAGTTCCGATGAATCACCACTGTCGAAATCTACGATGTCTCCCCCTTCGGAGAGTCAACTATGCATACAGGCAGACCAAACAAATCCCCGAAACGGGATGGCAACCCGTTGAAAAAGTCACGTGGTGATGTTTCAGGCAACCACCCACTAATCTTTGTTGAGCCATTTTCAATACCTCCGGCAAAGAAAGGCCCCAGGTAAGATGAGTGCGTGAACGTCATCATTCGGCTCATGGAAAAGTGTTAACATTCCCAATTTGTCAGAGGATGGTTAATCCGTCAAGACTGAAAAAATGTCTTCTATCCACATATAATGAGACTGTGGCGGATTGCAAAACACGGCCATGAGGTCAGAAACACTTTGCTATTCAAATCGCTGGACGATATTCACGATAAAAAAAACCAGGGGGTATCATGACCGCCAGAAATACTGTTTCTACCATTGTTAACCCTGTAGGCTCCATGCGTGTTCTCTCAAACCTTGAGGTCAGCAGCCTTCAGGACACCAGTCAGAAAGGGTTACATCGTTTGTTCCGGCAATGCGCCCTGGCCATACTCAACTGTGAACAGGAAGGTGATAACACCGAAGAAATCATGGAGCAATTCCAGGACTTTGACATTCGTATTGTTCAGGAACACCGCGGATTAAAGCTGGAATTGATTAACGCTCCCGCCGATGCCTTTGTCGCTGGAAAACTGATTCGCGGTGTCCGGGAAAACCTCTTCTCCGTCCTGAGAGATATTCTCTATGTGTCGTCTCACATTACAGAGAACCCACGTTTCACTGCAGACAGCTCCACTGATATCACTCATCTGGTTTTCCAGATTCTCAGACATGCCGATGCTTTTATTACCAAGCAGGTTCCCAGTATTGTGGTGTGTTGGGGCGGTCACTCCATAGCCCGACATGAATATGAATACACCAAGAAAGTGGGCTACCAACTGGGCCTTCGGGGCATGAATATCTGCACTGGTTGTGGTCCCGGTGCTATGAAGGGCCCCATGAAAGGGGCTTATATCGGTCATGCCAAGCAGCGAATATCCCGTGGTCGATTCATTGGCTTAACTGAACCGGGCATTATCGCGGCTGAATCACCCAACCCTATTGTCAACGAGCTGATTATCCTGCCGGATATTGAAAAGCGTCTGGAGGCCTTTGTTCGTCTAGGTCATGGCATCACCGTTTTTCCGGGCGGGCCGGGAACCTGTGAGGAAATTCTGTACATTCTTGGCATTCTACTCAACCCTGCCAACAGGGATATTCCTTTCCCACTGGTTTTCACTGGACCGGAAGCTGCCAGAGAATATTTTGAAAAAATTGATATATTTATCGGCAAAACTTTAGGGAAGGAAGCCCAATCACGCTACCAGATCATTATCGATGACCCTCTGGAAGTTAGTCGGGTTATGAGAAGTGGACTGGAGCAAGTTACCCGCTACCGCAGGAAGCATGGAGACGCCTACTACTTCAACTGGTTGCTTAAGATTGACGAGGACTTTCAAACGCCCTTTGACCCAACCCATGAAAACATGGCAAACCTCGAGCTGAATACCGAACTACCTCCCCACTTTCTGGCGGCTAACCTTCGTCGCGCCATGTCAGGTATTGTGGCAGGCAATATAAAAGAAGAAGGCGTTTGCCAGATCAGAGCAAAAGGCCCGTATCAGTTAAAGGGAGAGCCTGAGCTTATGAAACAGGTCGATAGCCTGCTTCAGTCTTTTGTAGAGCAATTCAGAATGAAGCTGCCAGGCAGTCACTATGTGCCCTGCTACGAGATCAAAAGTTAAACAATACCGCTTTGGAAAGCGAAGTGATTTATCTTCGCTTTCTTACTTTTTTTGACACATTGAAAACATAAAAAATCTCTTACCTGAGCATTTTACGTTAAAACTCGCGACGCTAATGATGTCCGCTAGCATTTTCCGTCAGCCACTTAATGAGGCGGATCTAAAATTATCAATGATTTTCTCGTTGAGACACGATCTCAGAAATTTATTCATCTCAGCTGTGTCTGCTGCTGTATAGAAGTCAAGCATCAACTGGTTAAACTCTTTCTGACGTTTTGCTGGAACATTGATAATAGGAAACCCATGTGAAAGCAAAATACCATTCATCATGAATCGCCCCATGCGCTTATTCACATCCCAGAAGAACTGTGCTCTTGCCATTCTCAGAAAAGCCGTTATTGCCATATCATAAACATCATAATAACCAGCAATTTCTGACTCAATCTCAGCCCAGACATTATCAAGCTCTTTGGATGAGGGAGGTTCATATTCTGATCCACTAATCGTTACGTTACCCGTTCTAAAAGCCCCCCACATCAGTGCTTCTTCTTTGCCTGCAATGTTGTGAACTGCCAAAGCAACACCTTTGGAAAAATAGAACTTACCTTCAGAAACCAGGGCAAACAGATATTTCCAGGCCTCTGCCTGATTTAAAGCCATATTCTGATCACTTATCTTATAACCCCCAACAGTAATTCCATCTAATAATGTTTGAATTTCCGGTAGAGTCATCGCAACACCTTCAAGGTTTACGGCATCATGCACCAAAGAAGGAAGATCACGAACGGCAAGTTGTCTGGCCATCCCACGATCAGGGGTCATTCCCCAAACTGTATCTTTTGCCGTTGTCATGCACTCATCCCAAGCATTGTTGTGGAAATTCACACATTATATCTGCACGAGTTCTGATCGTCATGCAGCTCGAAAAGTTTGATTAAGAATGGATGCTCACTTGTTTTGGGCACGCCGCAGGTGCAGTCATCTGAATTTTTTGTTATCTGTTCTTAGTACTTTGTTAGTAATAATCTGCAACTTAATAATTGTTTAATGATCTAAATGTAAAATTAACGAATAATGGAGTAAGTAAAGATATGCAAGTACAACCGACTTTTACTCATGATCAATTTGCTCAATACAACAAGCCTCAACCAAGAAGAACGCACTCATTTGTGTTATGTCGCTACTCACAATTTGTATAGCAAGACAGATAATACTGCTGAAAGAAAGCTGATACTATATGAACCCGACGTAGCCATGATAGCCATATTATGAGGAACCAATGTCCATTTATGAATATTTGTCGATACCGCATAAGGGGAAAAACTACCATTACCACAACCAAGTGTACAGAAGGCAAGAAATTCCTTTATGAAGTCACTGTTATGTGAAAGTGATATATAAAAAATTGGGTTTCCATTATACAGACTTGACCCCTCATGCAAACCTAACACATAGAAAAAATTATCTTTGAAGTAAAAAAGTGGCGAACCAGAATTCCCTTCCTTGCCATCGCCAGAGTAATTCAAGGTGTATAAGTAATTTCTATTATTTGGGCACACTAGCCACGATAATTCTACTGATCTAAGAAAACTCCCTGTTTGATAACCTGCTGCCATTGGATTAATAATTTGAAATAAATCTGTACAGTTGTATTGTTCTAAATCTAACTTTGGGGTATCGATTTCTATTGAGCTCTCAAGTTCTATTATCGCCACATCATATTGATCAATTCTACCAATAATTGCTTTCGGGTTACGTACCAGCCTCTTCCCTTTAATATTAAATGGAGTATATGCATTTAAAAAATGGACTTTAAGATTTTTATAGAAAGCCTCTCTGGCAACACAATGTGCAGAAGTTAAAAGGTGTCGATTTGATATTAAAAAACCAGAGCAGAAGAAAGGTCTAATTTGGACTATCCAAGGGTATGAACCCGGCTTTTCTTGATTAAAAGGATCTGAATATCTTTCAAGTCTGTTATGTGAAGCTAAAAGAACACCGCTCACAAATAACAGCACGCTGACGATTGGGTAACATAGCACTCTGCCAAGCATATCATCTTCTCTAGCTGTTTAAATGTCGTTTTAATGTAGTATGCCATGGTTTTATTGCCATATAACGAATCGACCAAGTTACTTTTAATGGTTTGTTGAAGCATTGCTTAACAATAACTTCTGTTAACTTCTCTGAAGTCAACTTCCGAGCCAATGTCAACTGCCGCCTACAGCCGTGATGAGGACGAAGGTGCTTGGTAACGACTCCATGAAAAACGCCCAGATGGTGAGCCAGCCGCTCAAAACGCTTAATAATTGATGATTTGAAACATATGTGGGAATTACGTCCTAAACTATTAGTAACCTTTATATTCAAGGAGTGAACAAAAAAATGTCTCAGTTAATTGAGGAATTCAAAAACGAACATCTGCAAATCAGTGACTTACTTTTACAAGCACGTGAAGTTGGCATTGGTAACCAGCAAGGTCAGGATTTAATACTCTCCGCCAAAAAAATGCTGTTGGCCCATTTAAACAAAGAAGATAAGTACCTTTATCCTGTATTGAGAGAAGCCGCTGAGAATGATGAAAGCCTGAAGTCTACCCTGACTGACTATGCACTTGATATGGATAAGATTTCCGCCGAAGTGATGATTTTTTTCAGCCTGTATGAAAATAACGATAATACTATTGAAAACTTTCAGCAGGACTGCAACAACATTTTAAGGGCATTGAGCAAGCGAATTACTAAAGAAGAAGCAGTTCTCTACAAGACTTACGACAAAATCAAAGGCGCCTGAAGCCACCCGCTTAAATGATCGGCTGATTCCCGGCCGATCATTATTCCTTTTCAGAAGAATACAAATCCTGGCAGCACAACCCCCAGAATCATCCGGAATAGAAAAAATGGCCTGCGCCCGATACGGATGTTGTCATCCTCCCCAGTGTAAAGGATGGTGTTTCCTACTATCAGACGGCAATGCAATGCAATGCAATGCAATGCAATGCAATGCAATGCAATGCCGCAGTGTAGCGGGTCTCATTACTTACGACCTGTGTTTTGGTAATTCATTTATTCCCTTTTGTTAATTGCCTACAGTGGTAGGGGCAATGGAGGTCTTTATGGAAAACTTGTATGACACTGATTTTTACACGTGGTCCTATCATCAAGCCGAGCTGATCAGGCAAGGTCATTTCGTGTAACTCAATAGGGACAACCTGATCGAGGAAGTTGAAGACATAGGCAAGGCTCGATACCGAACCTTACGGAGTCGTCTGGAACAGCTATTTTTGTATTTGCTCAAATGGCAGATGCAGTCGGAAAAGAACGAGCTGCACGATATGAAACAGTGGCACCGGTCTTCTGGAGGCGATGGAACAAGGTAATTGTGTTGGATATTGTGTTGTGAGTAACTGACACCTGAATCAGTGGCAGCTTTCAAATAGACAAAACCTCAGACTGTGACTCTATTTCAAAAACTGATGAGGTTTTTATAGATCATTTTACCAGCCAACAAGAAGAAAAAAATCTCCCATTAATAAAGAGACTTCCTGATGTCATAACAAAAGGTTTTATTAATGTTTGTACTGTTTTAGATCCAAGAAATAATTCACCGATAGAAGGGGTATGTCATGATTTTGCTTATTATTTACACTTTGGGCTTCCGATTTTAAAGTCCACGAGATATAACACTCATGACTCTTTTTACCAATCACTTTCGAACATAAAGGTCAATGAATTTACTGGAGAAAAGGATCTGATCTTTGGAGATATTGTACAAATAACAAGCCAACCTTCCGATACTGGAGATAAACCTTTAGTTTTTCATAGTATGATTTATATCGGTGATGGCAAATACATTAACAAACTTTCTAACCTGGATATTTACATCCAGGATCTTGAGTCAATATTAGATACTTTTGAAGCGTGGAAAAAAAGAATACTAAGGGTTGTCAGGGATGTCAGCACATGACGCCTGTTCTCATGAATCAAGATTGTTCACCATGAGATTACTTTCAACTCAATACTTGCGGCAATAATCACTAATGTACGAGAAAAACCGGCACAACAAGGGCTTTACCGACCGGCCCAACCATTATTCACCAAATTTATACCAAAGATTGCGGGCTTCACTTAACTTGAATAACGCTATCCGATATACTGCCCGCGCCCGGTTGGCTGAAGAAGCAATGGTTACAGTTCTTTTCACTGCTAATCTGTAAAGAATAATTCCCACCGGTATACGATGCCTGCACACATCGCCATGGGCATGAAAGTAATCTAAAGTGAACTCCTGTTCTGGAGGAGGAGCAGTGGTATCCGTCAGAGCTTTCTTCTCTACCCGCCCAGCCATATTGTGCAGGACCTACATTCACAGGAACATCAGCAACTGTCTGGCCCACCGCTGTAGAGATTACGGGAAAAGTGACCGGACAGGCCGCACAGATGATGAGGGTTGATCCGTGCTAGAAGCCTACAGAAAACATGTCGAAGAGCGTGCAGCAGAGGGTGTCCCACCAAAGCCACTGAGCGCTGAGCAAGTCACCGGACTGGTAGCCTTGCTGAAAACCCCGCCAGTCGGTGAAGAAGAGTATCTGCTGGACCTGCTGGAAAACCGCATTCCGCCCGGCGTAGACGAAGCTGCTTACGTAAAAGCCGGTTTCCTGTCCGCCATTGCCAAAGGCGAAGCAGAATCCCCACTACTGGATAAAAATAAAGCGGTTGAACTGCTGGGCCTGATGCACGGTGGCTACAACATTGAGACGCTGGTAGAACTGCTGGACAGCACCGAACTGGCGGAGCTGGCTGCAGAACAACTGAAAAGCACCCTGCTGGTGTTTGATGCTTTCCACGACATTGAAGAGAAAAGCAAGGCCGGAAACGCACACGCCAAGGCTGTTCTGAAGTCCTGGGCAGATGCCGAGTGGTTCACCCAGCGCCAGACGGTTCAGGAAAGTATCAAGGTTGCCGTCTTCAAGGTGTCTGGTGAAACCAACACCGATGACCTTTCTCCTGCACCAGATGCCTGGTCTCGTCCCGATATTCCGGTTCATGCCCGTGCCATGTACAAAATGACGCGCGACGGTTTGGAACCTGAAGAGCACGGCGTGATCGGCCCTCTGCAGCAGATCGACAAAATCAAGGCAAAAGGCCTGCCCGTTGCCTTCGTGGGCGATGTAGTGGGTACCGGCTCTTCGCGTAAGTCCGCTACCAACTCGGTATTATGGTTCTTTGGTGATGACATTCCGGGTGTGCCAAACAAGCGTGCCGGCGGTATCTGTATTGGCGGTAAAGTAGCACCTATCTTCTTTAACACTATGGAAGATGCTGGCGCTCTGGTTTTTGAAGCCCCCGTTGATAAGCTGGGCATGGGGGATGTGATTGAAATCCGTCCATACGACGGCAAAATCCTGTCTGAATCCGGTGAAGTGCTGTCTGAATTCGACTTCAAATCCGACGTCATCCTGGACGAAGTTCAAGCAGGCGGCCGCATTAACCTGATCATAGGCCGTGGTTTGACTGACCGTGCCCGTGAAGCTCTGGGTCTGGGACACTCTGATATTTTCCGTCGTCCTGTTGCTCCCAAAGCCTCCGACAAAGGTTTTACCCTGGCCCAGAAAATGGTTGGCAAGGCCTGCGGTGTTGAAGGCATTCGCCCTGGCACCTACTGCGAGCCCAAAATGACCACCGTAGGTTCTCAGGACACTACGGGTCCAATGACCCGCGACGAACTGAAAGACCTGGCTTGTCTGGGCTTCTCTTCCGATCTGGTGATGCAGTCTTTCTGTCACACAGCAGCTTATCCAAAGCCTGTTGATGTTGAAACTCACCACACTCTGCCAGACTTCATCATGAACCGTGGCGGTGTGTCCCTGCGCCCGGGCGACGGTATCATCCACAGTTGGCTGAACCGCATGCTGCTGCCTGACACGGTCGGTACCGGAGGGGACTCTCACACCCGTTTCCCACTCGGTATTTCCTTTCCTGCTGGTTCCGGTCTGGTAGCCTTTGCTGCGGCTACCGGTGTTATGCCTCTGGATATGCCTGAGTCCATTCTGGTCCGCTTCAAGGGCGAAATGCAGCCCGGCATCACCCTGCGTGATCTGGTTCACGCCATTCCTCTTTACGGTATCAAGCAAGGTCTGCTGACGGTTGAGAAGAAAGGCAAGAAGAACGCTTTCTCTGGCCGCATTCTGGAAATCGAAGGTCTCGAGAGCCTGACAGCGGAACAAGCTTTCGAATTGTCTGACGCTTCTGCTGAACGTTCTGCTGCCGGTTGTACCATCACGCTTTCTGAAGAGTCCATCGCCGAATACCTGAAATCAAATGTGACGATGCTGCGCTGGATGATCAGCGAAGGTTATGGTGACCCTCGTACTCTGGAGCGCCGTGCTCGCAAGATGGAAGAGTGGCTGGCTAATCCGACGATGATGCGTGCGGATGCTGACGCTGAATACGCTGAAGTGATTGAAATAGACCTGTCTGAAATCAAAGAGCCTATCCTGTGTGCTCCTAACGATCCAGATGATGCCCGTACACTGTCTGACGTGGCAGGCGACAAGATTGACGAAGTTTTCCTGGGCTCCTGCATGACCAACATCGGTCACTTCCGCGCGGCCGGTAAACTGCTGCAGCAGAACAAGGAGCCTCTGCAAACCCGCTTCTGGATGTCTCCTCCTACCAAGATGGACAAGGCCCAGCTGGAAGAAGAAGGCTACTATAGCATTTATCAGGACAGCGGTGTTCGCACCGAAATTCCGGGCTGCTCATTGTGTATGGGTAACCAGGCACGTGTAGAACCAGGCGCCACTGTGCTGTCTACTTCTACCCGTAACTTCCCGAACCGTCTCGGTGATGGCGCTAACGTATACCTCTGCTCTGCCGAGCTGGCTTCTGTGGGCGCGATTCTGGGCAAAATCCCTACGGCTGAAGAGTACATGGAATACGCACAAAATCTGGATTCCATGTCCAGTGAAGTCTACCGTTACCTGAACTTTGATCAGGTAGAGTCCTATCAGAAGGCCGCCGATGAGGTTATCGCTAAAGCAAGCTGATCAATGACCTGGTTGTCGTCACAAGATCCCCGCCATTGTGCGGGGATTTTTTTTCTAACTCTGAATGCCAGAAGTGTGATCGATGGGAGAATTGACGCTGTATTTCAAACCAGCATAAAAATTCGTTGGAAAGTCGACAACTTTTCCGGCCAACTCTGTCAGCCAACCTTGCCAGATACCTTTCAGCCCTGTGAATCCCTATCAGGGATGAACTGATTATACTTAAGACTATCGGTAGATTTTCTGGCTCAAGCATGATTCCAACGTCTGATTCGGTCAGTTCAGCATCCAACTGGCAGCTTTTCAAAAGCTGGGTAAAACATAAACTGCGCTCAGCCTTTACCTGGAACCGGAAAACCCGGGTACTGGAAGACCCTGCAGCCTTGCTTCAGGAAGCCAGGGCCAGAGGCGACAATCCTTATTCAGGGATAAAACTTCGAAACATCAAACGGGATGAAAATCCACAGCCTCAGATCAATAGAACCGCTCAACAGTACAGAAATGACTTTGCCCGTATTGGTATTGATGTCAGTTCACTGGCCGAAGAGACTGACCTCTTCTTGGAGCTTCAGTACAAACTGCTAACCCGGGCCAAGAGCCTGCAATCCAAAATCTACAAACAGGGAATGCTGGAAGATATGCAGGCCTGCTCCAGGCTTGTGAATCGAGTGATCGCCGGTGACTGGGCAGCTGTCCTGGATGATCTCACTCCGGACCACCCTACTGAAGGGATCCACGAATTGGTGGATTTTGTCAGACCTCTTCAACTTTTGCTTACCCCCCCGAAAGAACAATCGACCATCACCCAAGCACAAACGGATGTAAAAATACCTTCCGACCAATTGTTGGGAAAAGAAGTCTTTTTGATGTCCGGGGATATCAGCCTGATGAATGAGTTACGCAACCCACCGATTGAAGTCATTGCCTGTCCCTACACCCCCATGGGATCACCCAACGAAACAGCTTTACTGAGTCAGCTTTCCGAGATTGATCCCGGCCTGACAAGAAAAGGGTTTCGGGAAGCCATTAAAAAGATGAAACCGGGGCTGGCCGCCATTACAGCCAGCCCCGCTTTGCAGTGCAGAGGCTTCAGTCATATGGTACATGCCATACTTCCTAAGGCTGAGTCCGGGAGTATTCATTCAGAATTGGTCAGCGCCTACCAATCGGCCATCGAAGCCGCTCACAGGAAAAACCTGTCGAGCATCGCCATCCCCATCTTCAGCTCTGAACTGAATCTTACCCCTCAAAGAGCCGCGACTGTCGCTTGTATTGCTGTCAGCCGATACATGAGCAGCCACACTTATGAAACCAGCCCCCCCAAAGTCTATCTGGTTTGCCCCAGCACAGAGGAAGGTCAGAAAATCCAGGGATATATTAACCATTACTTGAGCCAGAAGATGCCGAAGCCTCCTGTGCAAGACTCTCCCTGACTCTAAAAACGAGTCAGAAGCCGCTTCAGCTCGTGCATTTCCGAACAGTTTTCCCCATAAGCTGCTTGTATATAAGCCTCACAAAAAGACATTACAGGCTCTGCGAGCTTATCATCTGATTTGGAGATACGGCGTGCAAAACTCAACTCTGCTTCGCCATCTCCCGGGACAAAACCTCTTTTGGCCATTTTTTTAAGGAAGCGGGCATAGAGTTTCTGCAGTGGAGATAGCGACTGGCGACGATACAATAAAGTCAGCGATAATACGGCCAATATCAAGCTTACCCCCAGCGCCAGAGCCGTCGCCTGCCGCCAGTAAAAATCTTTATCGCCCAACAGGCTTCTCAGAAACGCCTCCTGTTGATCCTGCTTGAAGTTCACGACCGACCTCTGCCATTGATATTCTGCTTTCTCAAAGACCAGCCTGACTCTGTTAATAATGCCTGACTGACGATAACGATAGAGAGATAATGGACTGTCTGGCAAAAAAGTTTCGGCAGGGCCAATAGCTGCTTCCAGGCCAGATGCTATTCTCTGGGGTGAAACTGCGGCGGTAGGATCAAACCTCAACCATCCCTGCCCTGCCACCCAGATTTCAGCCCAGGCATGAGCATCGAACTGTCGGACCTGAATCAGGTTTTCATCTTCCTTAAACTCTCCGCCCTGATAACCACCGATGACTCTGGCCGGAACACCTGCTGCTCTCATCAAATAAACAAATGCACCCGCATAATGGGCGCAAAAACCTCGCCGACCTTCAAACAGAAATTCATCAATCGTGGAACTTTGATCGTACAAAGGTGGGGAAAGGGTATAGTAGAAGTCATCCTGACGAAACAGCGACAGTAGTCGACCCGCCATTTTCACGGGATCCTCACCGGCCTGGTTGAACAGTCTGAGCGCATATTGCCGACTTCTATCATTTCCGACTACCGGAATCCGGGTATTTAACTCAACAAGCCAACCAGGCATAGAGACAGATCGAGCCCGGGGCAACATCCCATCCAGGGAGTACAGCAGTCGGCTGTCAACCGGTTGCTCCGATGCCAGCCTCATTGTCCTGTAGAAAAAACTTTTTTCAGCCACTGTACCGGCAGCTCCCAGGGAGTACATCCATGGTTTTCCGGTAGGCTCCATCATGACTTCATATTGATAACTTCCCAGACGATTCTTCCACCATCCTTCAGTAACAGGCTGCTTACTGACCCAATCTTTCTGCGACATAGCGGCAACAGAAAACAGCTTGTCCGTCTGCTTCCAAGTCTTGCCATCAAACTGATCCAGCACCACAGCCCGCCAGTATCTTTGCTGAGCGGGTGGCACATCAGCTGCAAAGCGGGCACGAAACACCAATTCATCTGAACGACTGAGTCTTGCTATATCGCCCGGAGTCATGGCATCGGTTAAACCGACTCTGCCACTGTTATCAGGAAGAGGTACTGACCAAAGCGGCCCCATGCGAGGTACCAGGATAAACAGAAGAATGGTTAAAGGAGCCGCCTGAAAAGCCAGAAGACCTGCAAACCTGATACTCGATACAACAGGTGTCGTATCCATTTCCCGGAACAAACCTTGCTGAGCCGCAATCAACATGACCAGACAAAACATAAGGTATAGCGTCTGTAATAACGTCTGGGAAAACAGAACGGCTGTTGCCACCAGAAAATAGCCGATGTAAACGACAACGAGCGCATCCCGCTGGCTTCTCATTTCCAGTAGTTTGAGTGCATACCCTGCGGCCAGAATAGAGACCGATGATTCCAGGGATATCAATGGCCTGAAACTGACCACCACCGAAACAAGAGCAATCAGGATCAGCCCCAGGCGCAATAAAAAAGGTGGCCAATGCCCTCTACCCTGCAAAATGGCAATCCGCCAGCCTGCGGAAAGACAACCTGTCAGAATAATAAGCAACGGAACTTGCTTCCAAATGGGGAACAAGACTGAAAGAAGTGCGGCAATTAACCACAATGTTGAGGTCCTGCTCACCTGAGCATCACTCAGCACGTTCACCTCCGGACCTTTTAATACCCGGAGCCCTATCAGAGCCAGAAGCAAATAACGCCAGAGTTTCAAGGCACTCTTTTGAATGCTTGTGCCCTATATTGGCAGCCAACTCTGTTCCGGGAACGGACAAACTGTATGGTCTGTTACTGGCTTCACATTCCAGACACCATCCAGCCAAAACAGAGAGTTTATCTTCCAGACTTACACCGGGATTATGCTGCAGGCAGAGCTTAACCTGATGACCTAAAGGTTCCTCAAACAGCTTGGTATTCAGCTCACTGGTTCTCGCATAGCCTTTCCAATCAACATGACCCGGAAGATCCGTCTCTTTATAACGGCGAAAACCGGCAAAATCATCCTGCCCTGATCGTGTTTGTCTACCGGTCTCCTCTCCTACTCCCAGCAGACTTGGAACAGGGTGGGAAAAATCAGCCCTGGGATAGATCAGGGTGTGCATTTCCAGCTGGACCCAGCTCCATGCCCTGCAAAACCCCAGAGGGTACACACTCTCTACTTTCATCCTGCCCGGACGAAACCAGCCTCTGGATATTGCTTTTACCTGCAGAGTGACGTCCTGATTGGTTTCGAATGAGTAGGTCACCTGCTCATTTTCAGGCCAGCCTAATCGCACAGATTGTCGCCCCCGGCCCCCTGACTGCAACAGCAGATGAACTGATATCAAGTCTCCTGCATGACCCGAATCAGCAGACTTTGAAACCAGAGTCATCCCCGCAAGATTTTTCCAGGTGTGAAGAATGGAAAGCATAAACAGACTGACCATAAAAAAGGACAGGCCAAAGGCAAGACTGTTAGCATAATTGGCCGCCAGTATAAAAATGAGTACAGCAACAGACAGCCAGATATAGCCCCCTATTGTGGGCAGGATAAATATCCGCTGTTGATCCAGAGTCACCCTTGGCGCTGGTGGAATGCGTCGATCCAGCCATTGGTGATATCGCTGTCTGATAGTGGCTGCTGGCATACGTTTCATCCCATGATGCGAGTGCCCGTCAGCAACTCCCTGACCGATTGACTCTTTTCTTTCGCCTTTAACCGGTGATCGGCAACAGGGACAAACACAGCCTGAACATCTTCGGGAATAACATAGTCCCGACCTTCCATCCAGGCCCAGGCTTTTGCAGCCGCTATCAATGCCAGACCTGCTCGTGGCGAGAGCCCAACATTGAAATAACCCACCTCTCTGGTACGTGAAATAAGCCTCATTACATAATCCAGCAACATCTCCCCGACATGTCCCCGGGCTGATTCATTCTGAGCTTTGATCAATTGATCGGCATTGAAGATCGCAGGCAGCGCATCCATTTCCACCCTGCCGGCTTCGCCTTTCAAAATGGCTTTCTCTGATTCGGGGTCAGGATAGCCCAGCTCCAATCTCATCAAGAATCGGTCGAGCTGGGATTCTGGCAAAAGAAAAGTGCCTTCCTGATACACAGGATTCTGGGTTGCCACCACGAAAAAAGGTTCGGGTAAGGATTGTGGCTGTCCATCGACCGAGACTTGGCGCTCCTCCATGGCTTCAAGCAAGGCACTTTGCGTTCTGGGTGAAGCCCTGTTGATTTCATCCGCCAGCAACAACTGGGAAAAAACCGGTCCCGGCTGAAAGGTAAAGTTGGCGGTATTTTTATCAAAAACGGTAACCCCGGTAATATCGGCGGGTAACAAATCACTGGTAAACTGCACGCGTTGATAACCTAAGCCCATGACCCGAGCCAGTGCATGAACCAGCGTTGTTTTACCCATTCCGGGCAGATCTTCGATGAGCAGATGACCACGGGCAAGAAGACAACACACCGCAAGCCGAATTTCCAGATCCTTGCCTCGGATAATCGTATTCAGAGCATGAATACATTGATTGACTTCACTCATTAATAGGGAACCGTTATTATTCTTTGAAGGCCTTGATTTTTATAGTAAAAAACATTGATCGCAGAGTAGAACAATGTTTTTTGTGTTCAAAGCTTTTCTATCGGTCAATCGACACAAAAGGACAGAATTCCTTTTCTGCTCCAGGGGGGCTGATTTAAAGCAGGGCTAACCCCCTATCAAGATCCGCCTTCAGATCTTCGAGGTTTTCAAGACCCACAGCAACCCGGATCAAATTCTCAGTAATACCGGCCCTTGCTTTGTCTTCCTCAGAGAGACGACAGTGTGTCGTGGTGGCCGGATGAGTGATCGTAGTGCGGGTATCCCCGAGATTAGCCGTTCTGGAAATAAAAGTTACGGCATTCATCACTGTCCAGGCCTGTTCCCGGCCGCCTTTCACTTCAAACGCAAGAACACCGCCAAAGGCTTTCTGTTGACGCTTTGCCAGAGTGTGACCAGGGTGCGACTCAAGGCCACTGTAGTGTACCTTTTCGACAGCAGGATGCTCGTCCAGCCAACGTGCCAGTGCCATTGCATTGCGACAATGGGCACCTACCCTCAGGTTCAGTGTTTCAAGAGACTTGTAGAAATTCCAGGCATTAAAAGGGCTCATTGAAGCGCCAGCCGCCCGTTGCCAGAGATGCATCTCACTGATCAGATCTTTGCTGCCGACAGCCACTCCCCCCATGCAGCGTCCCTGACCATCGATAAACTTGGTAGTAGAGTGGACAACAATATCTGCGCCAAGCTTCAAAGGCTGCTGAAGAGCCGGTGTACAGAAGCAATTATCAACCATCAGCAAAGCATCATTCTCATGAGCAATGGCGGCCATGATTTCCAGATCGACTACTTCACCCAAAGGGTTTGAAGGCGTTTCCAGAAAAAGAAGGCGCGTTTCAGGGCACATCGCATCTCGCCATTGCTGGTAATCCGTGAAATCAACAAAAGTCGTTTTTACACCAAATTTGCCCAGGTATTTCGCAAAAATGGTGACCGTTGTTCCAAAAACACTGCGAGAGCAGATTACATGATCGCCGGCTTTCAACAATCCCATGCACATGCCCAGGATAGCCGCCATGCCTGAGGAGGCGGCACAGGCCAGCTCTCCCCCTTCAAGGGCTGCCATGCGGTCTTCAAACATTTTCACCGAAGGGTTGGTATAGCGTGAGTAAACATTGCCCTGCTCATCACCGGCAAACACTGCCCGGGCCTGCTCAGCACTGTCGTAAGTAAAGCTGGAAGTCAGGTAAATAGCTTCACTGTGCTCTCTTTCACCGCTGCGAATGACACCTGTCCTGATAGCCTGAGTTTCAAACGCCCACTGATCCTGATTATTACTTACGTCGTTATCTTTCATTTCTGATCCTATATACCGCTCTGGGCTGTTTATGAGCTTAAAATCCCAAGGTTCCGGGTATATGTCTTGCTGAGACTTTTCGATGCAGCGTGGGAAAACCTTCAGCCAGACCTATCCCAGATGGCTGACAAGGCCAACGATAACGAAAAAAAACCGCAGTTGACAGTAGAAATAACCACCCTGGCTACTGAGTTTTCAGAAGATAAAAGAAAATCCCCGACCCCTGAATGTGGTAATCTGGGAATACGATGATTAATGGTTAACATGGTTAGATACCTAACCGTTTTCACCCATGGCTGTTCAGGAAAAACAGAATGCCCCCTCACCTGCTTTTGATTGATGCTCTTAATCTTATCCGAAGAGTACACGCTGCTGTCAGGGCTCCTGATGAAGACAGCCAGATAGACGGAGCTATTTCAGCCACCGTCGCTTCACTAACAAGAGCCATAAAAGAAACATCGCCAACCCACTGCCTGATGGTTTTCGATGGTAATCCTCCTACCTGGAGACATAATCTTTTCCCTGATTATAAAAAGGGCCGCAAGCCCATGCCCGAACCATTAAGAAAAAGGCTGGGAGATTTCAACCGGGCTTTCCTGAACATGGGGGTAAGAACATTCAGAAAGTCGGGTCTGGAAGCAGATGACGTTATTGCTTCTGTGGCCTCCAAGGCATCAAAAGCCAATGTCGAAACCACCATACTTTCAACAGACCGTATTTTTCTGCAACTGCTGAATGCTCCTCAGATAAAGCTGCGTGATCATTTCCAGAAATTCGATTATCAGAGAGATAGCGTCCAAAAACTTTATGGCTTTGGAGCAGACAGGCTAACCCAGTTCTGGGCCATTGCAGGTGTGGGAGATGTGCCCGGAGTTCAGGGTGTGGGAGATAAAGGAGCCACCTCCCTGATGTTGGAACATCAGGAAATAAGTAATATCTTTTTGTTGGGAGAGGAGTCTAAAGGGGCAGCAGGGAAAGTAGTAAAGCAGAAAGATCAGGCATTGTTAAGCTTGAAACTGGCGACTCTGGCTTGTGATCTTGAGGTTGGGGTGAGGATGAAAGATTTGAGGTATGGATCTGTATCTGAAGAATAATTTTTTAAGAAGAAACCTTATTAATCAAAATTTCTATAAAACTGATCGATTACATCATCGAGTGTATTATCAAAATCATCGGATATCTCAATCCGCCCCTTCAGAGCACCAAAACCTCTACTTTCAGGTTACTCTTCGTGAGGAACCAATCTCATAACAGGCTTATTTCTCTGTGTGATAATGATATCGGCATCCTCTTCAATTGCCAGTCTGACAAGTTCTGACAACCTGCTTTTTGCCTCACGCATTCCAACTGTAATTTGCTGTGAACCTGACATTGACATAAATGACTCCCTTGCTAATTAAACCAGACTCAGTTTAGCCCCTACTAGCAGCCTGTCGGACTTAAGCGTCCGTAGCGAGGATTGCAAGAAATTGAGG
>NZ_JAHHPN010000483.1:0-2727 GCF_024606325.1 Endozoicomonas sp. ONNA1 | reverse complement strand
TGCATACCCGGTGTTTTGCTGAGCAACTCCGGCACACTGGTCGCCTGACTCCGCTCAATATCTTCCCGCGTAATCACGGTAACCGGAGCCAAAGCCTCATCAACCGACTGAGCGGTTCTGGAAGCTGTCACAACCACTTCCTCGAGCTCGATGACTTCTTCACTGGCCTGAAGCGAGCCAGCCAGTCCTGCTGTCGCCAGTGCGACTGCAATGCGCAATGTATTAGGCATGGGGGGTTATTCCTTGTGTGTGTTTTCTGGCGTCTTTGAAGCCTTGGCAAGACTTTCTTTTCTGACGCTCTCAAGTTGTTGACAAAGGGACTCGGCAGCATCCAGCGCCCGGGGTGTCGGTCTGGATATCAAATGGCCTTGAACAGTCAACAGATGGTGCTTTTTCACCGCCTGTAGATCGCTCCATTTCGACCAGCGCTCTTCGATGGTTTTGCCGTCTTTGAGATTGTTGGAGCTGACAATGACCTCAGGATTCTTGACCAGAAGGGATTCCATGCTGACTTTGGGCACCCGTATTTTTGAGTCAGCATAAATATTCTGTCCGCCGCAGAGTTCTATCATCTGCCCGATAATCTGCTTCCTGCTGATGCTCATCAGCGGTTTGTTCCAGATTTCATAAAAGACAGTGACAGGCTTGTTGAGCCGGTATTTTTTCTTGATAGATTGGTAGCGCGCCAGAAACCTTTTTGCTTCTTTATCTGCTACCACAGAGGTACCAAACAGTTTCCCCAATCGCCTGATAACCGATGCAATCTCAGAAAAACTCAGTGGGTCAATATAGAAAACACTGACGCCCAATGATTCCAGCCTTGACGTCACTTTTGGACTGTTGCCGCCTGCCCAGGCCACCACTATGTCCGGTTTCATGGCAGCGATGGCTTCAACGCTGACATTGGGAAAGCCGCCTATTCGGGGAACTTTAGTAACGGCGGGTGGGTAGTCACTGTGATCGTCAACCGCAACAACCTGTTTGCCCGCCCCTGCAGCATAGATCAACTCAGTTGAGCCCGGAGAAAGACTAATTATTTTTTTGACGGATTCGGGAACACAGACTTCTCTTTTGAGGTCGTCTTCTACGCAAACCTCTGAAGCCTTTAACAACGTCGTATAGCCAGACAATACGAAAACAGTCAGCCAGATTGCAGGCTGACGATACCTCTCAAAAAAGCGCAGCACTTTTGCGACAGTCTTCTTGAGAGGTGAACGAATTCGTTCCCGACTTGTTTGATGCAGATGCCTCATGGAATCCCTGAGATCGATGTTTCTCAGGGCGGCAGACAGTTAGCCGGACGCAAAGCTCCAGCCGCAGGACAGTGATGACCGATCTCTCCTGTCAGAGACTTGTCAGTATCCGGGGAAGATATGAATATTCCCAACCGCCAGGTGACCCGCCCGGTTAGAAAGCTCGATAGCATCGAGCTTCCATGGTTGCTTTACTGAAGGCAGGTCTCCTGGCTCCGGGATCAACATGCTTTTCTCACCTTCCCGGATCTTGAATCCAGTGGTTTGGAAAGCCCGTAGAGGCTTTCTTGAGAACGCATTACTCCGTCACAGTTGCGGGCACAGCCGGGTTTAAAACCCCGTTCCCTATCGTTTGCAATCGGATAAACAGACCGTTTTGCAAACAATCCACAGCGTCTTAAAGGGTCAGCACTTTCTAAGCGCAGGCCATTGTCACCGTGGAACCTTCGTAAAGGTCGGGCATATTACCCGAACTTTCGTTTTAATTCACCCCTCTTTCGAAAAGCGAAATTACTCTTCGATCTTTGATTTGGGAGAGGCCAGCCAGAGCACTTCGCCTTCGTTCTTTCTGGCACAATGCCTTGAGAGCACATACATCACATCGGACAGCCTGTTGAGGAAAGTAATGAGAGGGGCATTAATGTCCGCACCGGATTCACGCAGTCGAATCACTGCACGTTCGGCCCTGCGGGAAACGGTTCTTACCATATGACAATGACAGGCGGCCGTGCCACCACCAGGCAGTGTGAAATTTTTCAATGGTGGTAAGTGTTCATTCAATTCGTCAATCAATACTTCCATTACTGTCGTATGTTCTTTCTGAATCAATTGATATCCTGGCATGGCCAACTCCCCGCCAACATCAAACAGTCTGTGCTGAATCTCACTGACCCGACTCAGCTGCGTGTCGGTCAAATCATCGGATTGCCTGAGCACATTGAGCAACATCCCCATCCAGCTGTTCGTCTCATCAACAGAGCCAATGGCTTCAATTCGATCATCGGCTTTCGATAATACGTCACCACTGCCAATCCGGGTGGTTCCCTTGTCACCGGTACGGGTATAAATTTTGGTCAGGCGATAACCTTTGCGTTCTTCTGTCATTTTAAATATCCCCTCACTCATCACTCTTTGGAACAGTCAAATATTTTTCACTGATCAACAGCTACCAATGTATTCAAATCAATATTCTGCTCGACGGCATCTGCCATTCTATTGATACCTTCTTCTCTGAGTGTTTCGTAGTCCAGTGTCGCTAATTGCCTGAGACCCGACCAGGTTAAAAGAGCATTGCAGGCCTCCGTTGTTTCGAAGACGCCATGCAGATAGGTACCAAAAATCTGACCATCTTCAGACATGACACCGTCCACACCCTGTTTCAGATGAATAAGAGGATTGCCCAGAGCCGGCCCATGGGTAATGCCCGCATGAATCTCGTAACCTGTCACCGAAACTTTTTCCATATCAGGAAGTG
>NZ_JAHHPN010000482.1:0-1666 GCF_024606325.1 Endozoicomonas sp. ONNA1 | reverse complement strand
TGAGCAGGTGCGGAGTGTCCATGAGCTGATTTTTGCCCTGCATAAGCGCTTTGTAGAGGCATTGGCACCGGTCACTCTGGCTTCAGATCAGGGCAGGATATCTACGGAAAAAAACATTACTTATGTCGATTGTACGACCCCGGGTGAACAGGCACCGCTATTGAGGCTCTCCGATAAAGCATCTATGAAAGAGCTAGGGCTTTCCGGGACAGTCATCAGTATGGATAAAGCCGTGATTGTTAACCTGAAGTTAGGGTGTCATGTGGGTCTTATTGAGCTGCTTGAACACGCAGAGGGGGGTAAAGGACGAACCTTGCGACTGACATTCTCCGACAACTTTGATGTAACCGATTATGATAAATCCGGCAAGTTCAGGCGTATGTGGTTTCTGGCGCAATTATTGAAAGAGATCGGACTGGATAAAAATGCTGGCAGCATGAAGCTGAGTTGCAACGCTGTAGCGGGTAAAATGACCATTGAATGCCCCCGAATGAAATTACGTCAAACCATGCAGCATGCCTTTGAAAAACTGATCATTGTGTTACGTGCTATGTATAATCTGGATCTTGATTTGAATTCCAGGCCCATTTTTGAAGGAGGGCAGTGGGACTTTAACATCCTTGCACAACGTATTAATCGTAATGTCGCGACTGAAGCAGAGAGATTCGCCTTTCAACATTGTCTTTTTGTAAAGTCTCATCTAAATGGAAGTGTTTGGCACATTACTTCCGGTTGCTGCCGGTTTTTGAGTAAATACTACCAACAGTTTGCCTATGGTGCCCGGCTGCTAAGTCTGTCTCGGCAGTCAACGTTACTCAGGGAAAATCCGGGGGAACTTCTGAGTGAAAGATTAATGAGTGATGAGATTTCTGAGGACATCCGCAGGGAACTCTTACATCATTTTTTGCTAATAAATCCCACTAGTGCTACCAGATTGGTTGAGCAAGTGTATGACTTGGAAAATCAATGCTTTGTCATTAATCCATCTTACTGTTACAGGTTGGAGTTTTATGTGCCACCGGGTAAACCGCTTGGCGATCATAAAGAAAAGGTCAGGAATTGCCTGCTGAAACATGGACTGCAATATGCCAGCCAACGGGTTCGAAATGATAAAGTTTTTGTATTACCCGCTATTTCAGAACATCCTGCAGAACTGCGATATTTGAGTGAGGAGCTGAGGAATGATGTAGATGTAGTCAAGGCCGCTGTCGCAGAATATCCCAAAGCTTTGTGCCATGCCAGTGAAAGAATACGAAGTGATAAAAACATTATTGAAAGCTTAATGGCTGTCAATGTTGATACCTTAAGATATGCCAATAATACATTATTGAATGATCGCGAGTACATGCTGAACTTAATTGCACAGAATCCTCGTGCGTTTATCTTTGTTGCTTTCAGGCTTAGAATAGATAAGGCTTTTATCGAGGCAGCAAGACAAAGAAACCCCGAAGTTCGTGGATACGTCTGGTGATCTGCGAACCAGGCCTGATCGATTCAGACAAGGTTGACCAGTGTAAATCATCTTGCCAGCTTGTTGTTTTTCCTTCTAATGCGTTCTTCAGGCTGACGGGTGAACTTTATAAAAACATTATTGTCGAAAGGAGGTGATCACTAGCAGCCTGTCGGACTTAAGGCCGTCCTACTGCGGTTGCAATAAATTGGTCTA
>NZ_JAHHPN010000481.1:0-23181 GCF_024606325.1 Endozoicomonas sp. ONNA1 | reverse complement strand
AAGCACAACTATTGCGTGAAGGTAAACTTAATGAACTTGATATTGAGAATTTAATAGAGGAGGTGGAGGATTTGGGTAAATCTCAATATCGTGCTTTAGATAGTGCTATAGAGGAACTATTGCTCCATTTACTCAAATGGCAGATGCAATCACAAAAAGACGATTTACACGATATGGAGCGGTGGTACCTTAGTTGGTTAGATAGCATTGCCAAGCAACGTCGGAAAGCTAAAAAAGAATTAAAAGAGAATCCGGGATTAAAACCCAAGTTAGATATAATATTCCCCAAAGCTTACGGACGTGCCCGTAAGGCTGCGGCTGAAGATATGGATTGTAAGGTCAGTAATTTTCCCACTGAGTGTCCTTGGTCTTATGAGCAAATCATGGTTACTAACTGGTTACCTTAGGAGGCAGTATGAAGACGTAAGTTAGTATTTAATCTTATTAACTATTTAATTTTTATTAACTTTGGAGTACAACGTGAGTAGTATCACCGATAAATTAGAATCGCAATTAACCGACCTGCTGGTTATTCTAATCAAATGTGAATATCAAACCACCGTGTTAAAAGAGGTCATGCCAAGAGACAGTGTGGTGATAGGTTGGTTAAAGGCCATCGATGGCTCAAGGGAAACTGTTAATAAGCTCGTAAAAAATAACTCAAACTTACAACGTCGAGCCCAAGGGGTTATAATAGATGTTTATCCCATAGCTAAAAAAAGAGCTATGAAAGCTATGAAAGATTTTATTCCTGTAAAACATCGTAAAATGGCCAAAAATGATTTTCCAGAAACTTGCCCTTGGGATTTTAAGCAAATAATGGATACCAATTGGTATCCTTTAAATGGAGTGAGTTTAGATGACTAGTTTATACCATAGTGATCACCACAAATGGTTATCAGAACAAGTGTCCTTGTTAGATAATGAAGAGTTTGATAAGCTTGATATTAAAAATTTGGTTGAAGAGTTGGAGTTAAACTTAATGTCTGACCTTCGTGAGTTAGGAAGACGTTTGAAAACCCTAATCTCCCATCTTCTTAAAATGAATTATCAAACCACTGTTTTAAAAGATGCTTGTAATAATCATTTTATTAAAAAGTGGATAGGTACAATAAGAAGAACACGAGAAGATATTATTGATTTAATTGAAAAGAATCCCAGTTTAAAAAATTGTATTGGTGAGGTTATGGCGGAAGCTTATCCTAAAGCTAAAAATCAAGCTATCGATGAGATGAATGATTATGCTCATAATGCCTATGATCGTTTAAATAAGGATAGTTTCCCGACACAATGTCCCTGGAATTTTGAGCAAATAATGGAAACCGAATGGTATCCTTTAAATGGAGTAGAAATACAATGAGTGATTTATACCATACAGATCCCTATAAGTGGTTAACTGAACAAGTGTCTCTATTAGCTGATAGACGATTTGATGAATTAGATTTGGATAACCTACTTGAGGAGCTGGAGTTGAGTTTACAGGACAAGGTTGATCGACTTGCGTCTGAGTTGAAAACCCTAATCCAGCATTCGCTCAAAATGGAATATCAAACTACAGTATTAAGGGAGTCAGTGGCCACTGGGCGGGTACTTAGAAAATGGAAAGGTAGTATCAGGCACCCCAGAACGGCAATTGAGATGCTTTTAGCTGGTACTCCCAGTTTATACCAACAGTCCAATGAAGCTCTAGCTATAGCCTATCCTAATGCTAAAAAAGACGCTATTAAAGAGATGAACGATCATCTTCATAAAAGTCAACATCTTAATGAAGATAGCTTTCCTAATGAGTGTCCCTGGAGTTTTGATAAACTAATGGAAACTGAGTGGTATCCACTGAATGGAGTAGAAATACAATGAGTGATTTATACCATACAGATCACTATAAGTGGTTAACTAAGCAAGTAGCATTATTGGCTAGTAAACAGTTTAATGAGTTAGATTTAGATAATCTGCTTGAGGAGTTGGAGATGGGCATCAAGGGTGATCTTCGCGAATTTAGACATCGCTTAGAAACCCTGATTGCCCACTTACTGAAAATGAATTATCAAACGACAGTGTTAAAAGATGCTTGTAGCAATTATTTTATCAAGAAGTGGATAGGTACTATTAAGGAATCTAGAAAGAAAATTAATGAGCTAATTACAGAAAATTATAGTTTAAAAAACTATATTGAGGAAGCTATGGTCGTGGCATATGTTAATGCTAAGGAACAGGCTATTGATGAGATGAATATACACGCCGCCAGTAAAAAGCAGCGTTTAGATAATAATAGCCTTCCCAATGAGTGTCCTTGGGATTTTGATAAACTAATGGAAACTGAGTGGTATCCACTGAATGGGGTAGAGATTTGAATGGTCAGTGATTGAAATTATAAAAAGATAATGCTCATGGATAATAAATTAAAAATAAATTGGGAGGGCTTGGCCCTCCCTTTTATTAGGTATAAGTGCCTTTATGGGCTTTGTGTTTATCCAGTACAAAAAGTGTAACCTCACCCTCCTGATGGATAGGGGCAATATAGTAATGATCAAATGTTTTTATATCACCAATACAATCACAAATATGCTGTGGTCTAGATTGACGATAGAGGATTAAATTGTATGGGGTAAGAAGAAACCGTTGTTTTAAAGCCAGTACTACTTTGACATTATGGCGCAAAGACAGATGAGAAACAACACTTTGAAAAGGTCGTTTTTTATCTAACTCAATAACTAAATCGCTATAGAAAACTGACATTAAATGATCAGCTGGATTTACTGCAATACTATCTGGTACATTATTATTAAGTGGTTCCATGGTTTATTCCCAGAATTCGTAGTTTTCTTCCTCTTTTCTCAAGCTGAGAAAAACAGCAGTGATCCCTACATTAGATAATATAACAGCTACACCAAACTCCCCCTTCTTAACTATAGGTGCAGCTAGTGGAAAGCAAAATCCATCTAGGCTAAGGGTGGCTTTTATTTTTAAAAAGCCACGATCGATACACCAATATCGACTGAAGCGAGCTTCACATTCTATCCCTGTTATTCGCTCCATAAAATCGGGTAATTTTGTAAAGTGCTCACCTGCCCTCTCTAAAGCTTTATTAAAACCAACTTCAATTATCTCGGTTAAATAAATGTTATCAAACCCCACATATTCCCCCTAGTAAATAATCAAAGCCTCCACTTCTAAAACACCACAGTAACTATGACCACGTGTTACAGAAAATCCTTCATTATTAGATAAATATAAAGTGTAGTTGGTGGCCTCCCAACAATCTACTTTTAGATCAAACTGCAAACCCATTTGCTGACAGTATTCACGACTAATACTAAAGACGCCTATCCCATGTTCCCCCAATAACTTTTGTGCATCCTTAGGGGTAAGATCAGCAAGTTCTGTAAGCTTATCAAAGCCTAAGTGCTCTAATAATGTACTTCTGGGTATACGGTTAAAAGCAGTGCCCACCTTAAGATCATTGACCAGCTCTAAGGCATTTTCCACCACAGCCAATTCATTTTTGTCTAAGACAAAGACACTGCAATTTGAGAAACTAAATCTTTTAATAGTACTATATTGACTACCATCAAATAGATCGAGTTTATTACCACGATCTATAAAACGTTGACCCCTACATAAGATCACAGGTAGCTTATCCATAAACAAACCTGCAATATTAGAAAAAGTGGGTTCAATGCCTGCTTGCCTTAGAAATCCCATGTTCTCGTCGATCAGCACTTCTAAATCCGTATATTCATACTCTGACTGCAACATGTCCTAAACCACCTTTAATTTTCTGTTGTTTGGGTGTGGAAGACAATCCACTGTTTATCGAAAAGACTTTCTTTCTCCTTTAACTTAAACAGTGATGCGGTGGCTGATCTAAACAACCAGATACCAGCACCTATATCCACACCATCTATAGACAAGTTGTCTCCTTCATGTTTCATCAATTTTGAATCGATTTCCAAAAAGTCGATATTTTGTCTATGTAGACACCTTTTAATGGCTGGCACTAAGGCACCGTCGGATTTTAAATTAGATAAGGATACTTCAATACGCGGGTCAATGTTATGCTTAACATAAAACCTATCCCGTTTAAAGAAGCGGTATTTACCTAATACCCAACACCGCAATAATCCCTGCTCATTTTTATCAATAACCAGACAAACCTCATCAAAGACAAACCGGGCTATAGGTTCAAGGTTTTCAACACTTTTTTGAAAACATATGTGTATATTTCTCTTTTCTATAAACCAGTTAACATCACGATAATACTCCATGGTACCTTTATAAATACCTCGTATCAGGTTTTTAATACCATGGAGTTTATGAATGGTCTCTTTGTTATTATTAACCAGTAAAACATCCATCACACTTTTGACAATAGTTGCTGATTCAGCATTATCAAGTGTTGTGTATACTGTTGTTGAGCCCATAACTTTTTCCTTATGTATAGCGACCACTGTCAATCAGTGTAGCGTACTCCATTATGTCTTTACCCACTCTATTCATCCAACCATGAATAAAAGCTTCTGACTTTTCTCGAGCCATTGCCAGTCGACAATAATGATCCCCTTGCCCACAGAGTAATGCTGTTAGACAATTGATCTTACCCCGTTTACCACGATAAGCAATAAAGCTATCAAAGCCTTCTATAGTTTTAGGGCCAATATATCCATCAACAATAAGGTCAGGATAAATATCACCTAACTGATTGTTGATGGTAAGATATCTTTGGAATAACTCTGAAGTTTTGTGCACCCCCAGATTAATGCCCATATCAAACATCTTATCAGCTATCAATATACTGCGATCATAAATGTCATCTAACATCATCTTATCCCAGTAGGAAACTTTATAAATAGCAACAGCTTCTTCTTTAGTCAGATCGCGCATATCCCCCTTAAAGCCATGGGCACGAGCTACCGCTTCAGTGATGCCGTGATTGGTAGCTTTACCAGGATCATTAGGGTGATCAACATAACCCCCCTCAACATTGACCTTATCACAAATAATCCATTCTTTTGTGTACACTTCCATGATACTCTCCTTTTGTTATTATACGAGAACAGGTTGACTGAAGCTGGGCAGGGCATTGGGGAAAGTACTTAGCGCTTCCCAACGCACCGTCACTGATTCAGGTGGTGTACTATCAAATGTAGTAAAATCCTTAACAATTACATGTACAACAGCATTGACTTCGGTAGTCCTTGCCAGTAGATTTATAGCCGACCCATCGGTTATAGCAACGGCAAACTCCAAAGGTACTAGCTGACCGCTGACCTGATCGATGCGAACGTTTACCAGAGTTTGATCAGACATTAAATGGCCACTTACAATAATATCACTGGCACCAATATTTTCTGTCCAGCCACTTAAGGTAAATTGAAAGAATTCACTGGCTGGAGCTAACATTAAGCGAGCACCGTCAGTATCATTAACACTCCAGCGCTGCTGCTGTAAACCATATTTAACGGCACCTGTGTTACTGACTTTTCTCTCAAGCAAAGCCAAGAGCGCATCAATAGCACCTGGGTGCTGACCCTGTAGCGCACCGGCGACTTCTTGCAGGGCTACGACTAATGGTTCAGTGCCAACCAGATCATCATAAGTGTGGGCATGGATGCTCGGTGGGAAGCTAATGGGGGCATTGAGAATATCATCCCAGTGGACAATATTACGGGCATCCATTAGATCTTCAATGGCACTGATGATAGCATCTATCGAGGTGCTATAATGACCACCGACGGTCTGGTAGTCAAGCAGCAACTCACCTTGTATACCACTGTTGATAATGCGAATAACTGCATACACAGGTTGACCAGTTTTTAGCGTTGCCTCTTCATGGAGATAATTAAAAGTATAATCAGTACCGTTAACTAAAGGCACACCCGTATTGCGTTGGGTTAGCACTACGGTATCACTGTAGAAGACTGAGTGGTGGGGGACAATAATACGACTTTGGCCATCGCTGACAACATGTACCTCGTCGTCTATTTTATTACTCAGCTGATTGGCACTTAAGTCAATCGGGTACTTTATGGGTTTTAACATATGCAATTACCTTTGCCAATGAAACGTCATAAAATGCGGTAGGGGGTTGCCCTACCGCATTAATAGTTATTGAGGTTGTTCTTCAGGCACCTTAACTATAGCCACCCAACCCTCTTTAGATTGGTCATTAACCACTTCATTATAACCAATGATAACCTCATCACCAGCACCGTTCATCGCAATTACTTTTCCCATAACAACCGCTGTACTCAAATCGCCGATATAATCCGAATCAACATCAGAAGTAGTAATATCACTAAATGTAAAATGCCAGCTGTAATCGCCACTGGTGGTCTTATAGATCGAAACCGTCCCACGACGTTGGGCTGGGGAGTTTTCTTTTGGGGTACCTGTGACTACAAACCGACCATCGCTACTGCAATCAATATTAACAATCTCACCATCTTGATCCAGTGGCGTTGGAACGTTACGCATTAAGCCCTTATATCCCCATGTCCCATCGAAGTAATGGATTTCAACCTGAGCCTTATCGGTGTTTTGCGGATGGTAATTATAAGCATAGAGCACAGTACCGGCATCGTTAATCGCAAAAGATCGACCATATCGTTTATCGTCAGAATTATCGCTTTGCGGATTAAAAGAATGTTCCAACAACCAGTCACCTCCTTCTGAATCATAGTAGAAGATTTCTATCTTTCCCCAGTCCATTGGTGGAACAGGGTCAGTATAATCTGCTGGGAATCCAGTATCAGGAGAAGCTATGAACAGACGGTTAGTGTTATCAAACTTCATGGGTCTGGTTTGAATACTGGAATAGCCACCATCCATATATCTATGGTCAAATTCCTTATTGTACTGTCTGGTATCATCAAAGTACCTGTAGAAATGCACAGCCGGTTTAGTACTACCAATACCTTCTGTAAAATAATAAGCGCTAGTGATCGCCAGCAGGCCACCATCGTCACTAATAGCTACGTTAGTACCAAAGCGAGTATTTTTACCATTACCATCTGGGTCATTAATAACGGCGTATTCAGACCAGCTATTGTCATCGTTGCGTTTATATACAACTACTAAACCACACTTAGTACCAGAGTCATCTGTCAAATAAGCTTCGCCAAAACCGATTGCTAAAAACTCACTATTTCTCGATAGTGAAAAATCGGTGAATGTGAGTCCACTATAACCACCAACACTAACTTGGTAATTACCTGTTTCAACATATTCATCATCGGTCTTGATATAAGTAGTAAACCAATTATTAGCACCCGCAGCATAAGCGGTATTACCGTCTCTGGATATGCCTGCAAAAGAACCTAGTGTTGGGTAATTTTCACCACCTGATAAAGCCCCTCTAAAAAATCTACCACGTTCGCCACTTAGTATAACAACGGTAGCAAAGGCAATGAAAGCTCCTTCTCGACTATAGTGAGTTGAACTATGCATTCTAGGAGCACCTACAAACAATGTACCATCATTAGCTACTTGTGGTGATTGACCAAACTCAGCTTGGTCCTGACCCCAAACAGCATCGGTTTGTTGATACATGTCTTGCTCGCTATTAAAAGTGTAGCAGAACACCGCACCGTTAGGCCCATCCATACCTCCCCCCTGAGCATACTCCTTTATACCAATGTAAATCTCACTACCATCGCTGGTAACATAGAGCTCAGGTGCATACTCATACACACCCTTTACGTCAGTATGTATTAACTCTTTAAAGGCAAATGAACCAGTATCCTGCCAAACTTCAACGGAGTAAGTGCCATTAACCGAGGTATTAACGCTCGTGGTAATCGCCAGTGTATTACCGTCACCTGATAAGGCGTGAGTAATGCCAAAGTTTTCAGAACCACTGGTATTGGGAGTAATGGTTTGTGCTAAACTCCAGCTAGCTGACTCGCTATTGGAGGAGGTTGTGTATTTGTAGAGCGCACCAGCATCTGTCCCGGCTTTAGTGTGGGATACTATTAAAGTCCTGCCATCTTCTGAAAAACTCAGGCTACTTCCAAAGCCAGTATCCATACTCCCTTCAGGGTTGAGGATATGATTAGAGCGTTCTTTCCAGCCAGAATCAAAGGTAAACATTCTGATTACACTGATGCCCGCGTAGGGTGAACCCAATGCATGTCCTACAGAGCCAATAGCTATATCCTGTCCAACGCCCGATATAGCTATAGTCGAACCAAATTTATCATTAGTTGTTGGACTTGATGAGGTAAAAGTTTCACCATACGTAGCCTGCTTGTCCGATGGATTTATGCTATAGCTCATTACTTGACCGGCTTGATACCGACCGTATACTTCAGCTTTTGGATCAGCGATGATTAAAAACTGACCCCCACCGTTAAAGGCAATACTTTCACCAAAATTTCCAGGGTTAGGGTAATTAGGGGTAATGGTTTGATTTAATCTCCAAACGCCATCGGTCAAGGTAAAGGTGTGAACGTCATTATTACCCTTAACTGCCAAGAGACTGCCATCGGCGGTAATAGCAAAAGTACTAAAATCAGTATCTTTGCTATCGGCCTCAACTGATGTCAAACCGCCCACTTTGATATCATTCCACCTTTCTGGCCAATCAAGATTGGGTGGCATAATCCTTGGATTGGTAGTATCATGAAACGCATGGAGCTTTTGCTCGCTGGCATCGGGTCGAAATGGACTTGATACAATCACTTGTGAACCATCGGCTGAAGCTACTGTGTTTCTGCCGTAGGTTGGTCCTGTATTGCCATTATCAGGTACAAGAGGTGCCAAATGATAAAGCTCATCACCATTAATGGGACTTTGATAGCTGTCCACTCTAGGTTCAGGATAATGTGACATTGAGCCAGTATACAAGGTGGTTTGTGTAGCCATGATGGTGCGGCCAAAACCACCACTGCCTATAGGCGCATTCTCATCTGTGACTTTAAAGTCACTTTGTTTGCTGTTTTTATAAGTATAGTCTGACATATTATTTCCTCACTGCGATTTCATAGGTGTGAATTGTGCCTGAGTGATCTATCGTTGTACTGTAATGACCTACGTAAAGGAGGTTCTCTTTCATTTCCACTGAAACGCCAAAACCCACTGGATCATAGCCAACAGGTACTTCTAAGGTAGTATCCAGTTGTATGGTGGAGGCTGACGTAGTTAGTTTAAATATATCTAACCAGCCATCAGTAGTAACACTAGCATTATTGTTGCAACAACCTATGGCTAATTGAAAAGACTGACCATTGTTATTAGCCATTGACAATGCACCTCCCCAATAACTATTCGTGATGGATTTAGTGGGATTTAAAGTTTCTTTAAACTCCCAAGGTGCATACTCAGATACCCTTTGATAAATATGGACAGCCCCCTGTTTATCGTTAAGATAAGGTGCACCCACAGCCAGATAAGTAAAGCCAACAACAGTTCTGTATATGTTACGATTTGAAACTACAGGATCATAGCCTCTGGGTTTAGTTGCTAATGAGAAACCAAAGGCATCCAATGTAAAGGGCGATTCAATGGTTTGAGTCAATGTCCAACCGGCGCTGCTGCGTCTGTAAAAATGCACTCTGCCTTTGCGGGTAGCTATTTCACCCGGTACACCAACAACATCAAATGGCTCACTAATAGCAACTTCAGTATCATTGGTTATAAATGCTACTGCATAACCAAAGTTACTATTGGTATCCACACCCTCAGGTAATGGGAAGGTGTGGGTTAAGCGCCAAACATTATCCTCACCCAATTCAAACTCATGAGCAGAACCCTGTGATGGATTCTCGGAGCCATCAGTAGGTGCGCCAACAATCAAACGATTACCATAGGGGCTAATGGCCATACTATCGCCCAAACCACCATCTAAGGTGTCAGATGAGTACACAGGAACAGTATCGTATCTTCGATAACCATAGAGGGTAGTGATAGCTCTGGACATCCAATCTTCGTGATGATAAACCTCATAGGTCGGCTTATTTTCGTCATCAAAAGACATAACTACCAGTGCATGACCAATGTCATCAAAGGACATTTGTGTGCCAAACAAAGTATTGCCTTCTTGTTTAGTATAAATCTGTTCCACCAAACCCCAACCACCATTGGCAGTTTGTCTAAAGAAGTAGACAATGCCTCCATCCGTCGCACCCGGTGCTGAAGCCGCCAGTAGTTTGCCATCTTTACTAAGTGCCAGTTTAGTACCAAACCAGCTATCAAGATAATCATTACCCCAATTAACATCCCCTTTATCAGTGGGTGTGGTACCCTCAAAAGTAACAATACGCACAGCTATAGGCTCTTCCAAACTTTGGCTCTGCCAGCTGATGGCTACTGTACTACCGTCACCCGATACCGCCATGTCATAGAAAAATAAATTATTAGAAATGCCGTTGAGGTTAATAGAAGAAACTTGAGTCCAACTACCTGTATTGAGCTGCCAACGCTTTAAAGTGTGTTCTGTACTGGAAATAGACTCAAGGGTAAATAGCTCACCAGCGACATTAAAGCGCAGCTGAGTCGCGCAGGTATTAGACCTGCTGAAGGTATTAAAGCCATCGGATATTTTACCGGCGTATTGATAAGTACCATTACCCAGCGTAAACATGTGTATGCCTTTAGTAGGCGACATTATGGCCAGGTTATTACCATCATTACTGATAGCTACCGAATTGCCCCAAAAAGAATAATCATTGTCTGGTTCAGGGTGGGGTATGGTTATAGCATTGGTCCAGCCTGTGTAGGTTTTAAAGTACACCTGCACCAGTCCACGAACGGATTGGGTGTCAACAACATTGCTCTCACGGGTATTAACGGTTACAATCACCCGAGCGTTGCGACTCATTTCGATAATTTGCGGATTAGGTTGAGCTTCATCACTTAGTAATGCTTCTGTATACCAGCCATTAGTGTTTTTTGCCATAACACCAATAACGTTTTTATAATCATCATCAGCACTGGAAGCTATCTGTTTTTGTACCCCAGCACAAAGATTTCCCGTACCGGAGAAAGCAACATGTTTTGTTGCCCGATAATCAAGTGGAAAATTTAACATTCTTATGTCCTTTTGTTATTAAAGGTGGGGCAAGCCCCACCAAGCTCAGTCACCCACTATCTCAGGTAAGACTACTTCGCTTTCCCATTGCGTATGCTCAGGATAAACTACAATCTTACCTACCTGCATCCAATCATCACTATCCCCTCCAAGTGTGGCGCTATGGGTTATATCAATAGAATCGTTATTAAGTCTGTGTTGATAAATCACAGATAATGAATTTGATCCCAAGGTGTCGCTAAACTCAATACTCAGCGATTCGCTGGCTAAAACCTGGTTATAACCAAAATCAATAGATTCACTACTAATGGTTTGGTTATGTCTGAATTCCGTAGAATCCAGAGTCAAACTTGTTTCTGCCAACCAAGACTCGCTGTTAACTCCCAAATCGGTATTCTGACTCCAAGACTCACTGTTAACTCCCAAATTGGTATTCTGACTCCAAGACTCGCTGTTAATGTTTAGCTGTGCCTCACCCCGCCAATTTTCATGAGTACTGGTAATTGAAGCATTAAAGCTAAACAAACCGCTAACATCTGGTCTAACCCAATCATCGCTAACCAAGAGAAAGGATTGTCCAGCTTGAGCAATTCCTTCTATATCCTTTTTAGGGCTGTTTACCAGTAGGAAATCACCACTGCCAGAAAGTCTCTGACTAACCCCAAATTCCTCATCATCGGTTACCTTGTCCGGGTAATGCTTACCACGCACCTCCCAGAAATTATTAACCAGTCGATACTGATACACAGAACCGTTTTTATCGAAGTTACTGGGATCACCTGGTGCACCTATGGTGAGAATATCACCATCGCTATCTATAGAAACCGATTCCCCAAAACGCAGAGGTTCGCTTAACTCAAGATAATATTGATCTGGGGGATTAAGTGTTTGATCTGATTGCCACTGTTGATTCTCCCAGCTAAAGCTTTGCACTGCCCCTATAGACTGCGTATCAGGAGCACCAATTAGCAACTTACTATCGTCTTTTGAGAAGACCATAGTGTGGCCAAGGCCATCAAGGTTCTGATTGATTAAGGTTTGTGTTAAAGTTAAGGTAGCAACTGCAATAATTGCCACAGCGCCTTTGTTACCATTGCCCACAGGTCGATTAGCCACGCTAATGGCCAACCACTGACCACTGCGACTGAGCGTCACTTTTTCACCGAAGTTATAAACGGTTGAGCCACTTAGGACATCGCCATAAAAGGTGTGGCTCAATTGCCAGATATCCCCTATGCGCTGATAGTAAAATACTTGACCACCTCGATCAGCCAGTGAATCACCCACTACTAATTGAGTACCCGCATCATTCATTGATAAGGTATAGCCATAGCGGTGCATGTTCTGATCGTTGGGTGACTCTAAGGTATCGCTGTATTGCCATTGACCATCGTACTTTTTATACGTAACCAGAACACCGGTGGGTGCATTCTCACCACGCCTTGGTGCACTGATAACCATCAGACTCTTATCCAGTGAAACCACCAAACTTTGTCCAAACAAGCTGTCTGAAACTTCATCAGGATCAGTTAAGGTTTGAGTCTCCAGCCAGTTCTCAAGATAGCGCAGATAAACTGAAACACCCCCGCCACGAACACCCGTTTGGGGATTAAGGCGTTTAGGGGAAGTCAGTATTACTTCATCACCCGCCTCAGAGATCCATCCTTGGGAGCCAAAATTACCATTAAATGTGGCATCAAGTGATTCAGACATTTCTGTTTGCACCAGCCACTCTTGCTCCGGCACATAGCCAGGATCGGGTAGATTAAATACATTATCCCCAAGATTTCGAGTGTGTATCAAACCTGTACCCGTACCATAACTACCATTACCAGGAGCACCAATAATTAAAGATTCACTCAATGGACCAAAGACAATCTCAGCTCCATACTCTTCATTACTGATAGGGCTGTGCTTTAGCGGATCTACTTTTATCCAGTTACCGCCTGCATCTTGCCAATACAGATGCGTCCTACCTTCAAGTCTATTACCAGCCTCACCAATGACAACTACATCACCTGAGTAGTTAATTGATGAGCTGATACCATAATGCGCATCGGCACCATATGGTAGCTCACTAAACCTGTGTATAAGGCTCCAGTCACTATCAAAGAGCAGCGCCTCACCACGCTCACTGCCTGTATTTCGAGCAATACTGACCAGCAGATGACCCTGTTCACTAAAGGATAAAGATGCACCTACCACTGGACCTACAAAGGTTTCACAAGACAGTGTTTGTACTTTTACCCAGTCATTATCCAAGAGTTGGTAGATATCTACCTCAGGTTCACTGTCGCCGGTTGTATTACTTAGTATTGCGATAGTTTGACTATCAGGTGAGAAGTGGGGGGCACTGACCCAGCTTCTATCGGAATCAGGTTGTAGATTGTCAGCAGCTTGCCATTGTGCTCCATCCCAATGCCAGAGTGATAGCTGTGACTCCAACTCATCAGTCCATGCTCTTGCCAAGTATAAACCGTCTCTGGATACCCCAATAGTCTCCTCATTGCTACTGGTAGCCACGGGTAGTTCATCACTACTTATCCAAACACCTTCCACTAGCTGATAAGCAAGTATTTTAGTTCCGTTATTCTCAGCCAGTAAATAACAGCGGGTGTTGGTCAGTACTGGTTTACCTTTTAAACTACCTTCGCTAAGGTACAAACTTTGTCGATAAACCCAACCGCCATTAATCCACTGAAAAACCTCAAGACCATAGACGCTTTTATGATCCTGTGTCCTAACCCCTTCATTGGTAGCAAACAGCCAAGAGCCATTAGTGCTTAGACTAATATTGCGACCAAAATCTTTACTTAATCCATACTGAGGTTTGATAATAGAAACCTCAGGTTCATTCCATACCCCTGTGGTTAGCTCTTGTCCTGAGTAACTCCATTGGGGTAATACAAATGGATGAATAACATCAGGTGATACTACTGAGAGTACATCACCAGCACTGGATAGATGTAAAAGTCGACCATAGCCAGCATCTGGCGTGATGCTGGGATATAACTCTTCACTCTCACCCCAACGTTGGCCATCAAAACGAAAGCATTGTACCCCACCCTTATCAAGTCCTTGACGATCATCTCCCAGAGTACCCACAACCAGCGTGTTAGCCGTATCATTAATGGCAATATCAATGCCAAAGCGATCATCCTTAGTGCGATATCGTCTGCGCAGCTGATGCTCTTGAAACCACTGATCGGTACTGGCAAAGTAGCGAAACACAAACACTGACCCGTAATCATCGTACCAATCAGCCGCTACAGCAAGAACACTGCCATCACCTGAAAGTTGGGTAGAATGGCCAAACTGATCTTGGGCCAATGGGTTATTATGGCGCAATGTACTGTGTAGTTGATAATGAGTTTGATCCCGTTTAAAAAGATAAACCACCCCAGCACCAATGGCGTCATTCTCTAAAATACCAGTAGCCGCTATAACCAACCACTGTCCATCGCCACTGAAACTGATATCTTTACCCCACTCGTGATAACTTTTAAGTACACCATCGCCAATGAGTGTTTGAGCACTAGTGATGGTTTGTACCAAAGTAGCTCTGCGGTCTTGAATCTGATACAAAAAAGCTTGCTCAGTATCCATAGCACCAACAAGCAACCAGTTACCATCATCGCTAAGCGTTAATATCTCACCATAGCTGACTTCTGGTTTAGGCAAATCATAACGAATCCAGCCCGTGGGTTCACTGAATAATAAATGTACATTAGCCTCAATAGAGCTAACAGCAAGCACCTCACCTTTATTATCAAGAGCCATAGCTCTGGCAAAAAAACTGCTATCAGCAGGTGCAGCAACCGTGCTCATTAACAACCAAGTGCCGTTAACCCGACGATAGGTATTAAGATTACCCCCACTTAACAGGGGATTACCTATAGCTAAGGTATTACCATCGCCACTGAGTGCCAGAGTTTGTGTAGCTGAGATGGTATCACTAACAACTTGAATCGGTGGCTCTTCAATCCAGTTCAAAGGACTGACAATAGCCGGTGGTAAGTACTTGGTCGGCACGCTGGTATAAACATAGAGCAGGCCAGCATCTGTACCATAAACAGCGTTTTTACTGGCACCTATTAGCAACACTTTACCGCTGAGACTAAAGGTTATATCATTAGCATAAGCCTCATGCTCACCACGATTGGTGTGAGTAACAAAGCCTACTGGCCTGAAAAATTCACGACTATCAATACGCTCATACAGGGCAACCCTACCCTCAACAGCAACACTTAAGCTGGTTTGTGAGACCAGCAAGGTATTATTACCACCTGAGTAACTAACCTTTAAACCAAAGGTTTCATTCTCTATTAGCAAATAGGGTTGAAGCGTTTCTTTACGACTCCAAGCCTGATTGATGAAGGTATAAACCTGAACCTCACCAACATAATCTGGATAGCTAAAGCCGATGGCCAGCTCAGATCCATCGCTACTAAGAGTGGGGTCTGAGTAAAGGGCGTCAATATTACCTTCAGCATCGGTTAAAGATAATACCTCACCAACACCAAAACCCGATTCATTGCGAGTATACAGCCAAAGTTCCTGACGATAAGGTGCGGTTTTTTCAATAGCCTTAAATGCGTAGTATTTGCCATTAACATCCTGAGTCACCCGCAAAGATCTCAGATCCCCAGAAATCATACTGTCCTGAGGTCTACCCAACTGAGTATTCAATACCCAGCTATTGTTAACATTGGTATAAACTTCAATAGCAGCTCTGTTAACATCAGAAACACCAGCGACTATTAGAAATAAATTCTCAGGGTGCAAGACAAAATTTTCAGCAGTATAGCTAGTGGGTAATGACAGTGTTGACGCTAATGTCCAAGCCGTTGATTTACTAAAGGTCTGTAGTTTAACCTCAGTATCTTTACCCAAGACTACCAGCTGATTTTCATCGCCAGCAAGAGCCAGATTAAAAACATCATTAAGAGTAAATTCAGCAACTTCATTAAGCAAAATATCCTGTAGCCACTCACCATCACTTAGCTGGTAAAGGGCGATTTGCCAGTCACCAAGATCGTCTTGATACGTAGTAGCAATGGTTTTATCACCATTACCTACCACCGCTTTATCACCAAAGCCCATTAAGGGATCTTTGGGATCTTCGCGCATAAACTCATGTGGACTTGAGCGCCATGGTGTCGGGGCAGGGGGTCTGGGATCAGGTAGTGGCGGCGTATAAATAGGTTTAGCCGCTTCAGTGACATCCTCATCAATTTCCAATACACCTTTTACATCTTTATACGTCGGATAGTAAAAGGGTAAGTCAGGGTCACTAGAGAGTTGCTCAAAGGGTAGGGCATCAATCAATATTTGCCCACGCATCCAGGCAAGCTCAGTATCAAAGCCAGGTAGCAAGTAATGACAAACATGCTCAACACTAACAACAAGCTGAGCAGTAGTATCAGGTTTAATAATAATCTCAATAGCACTGCCATCAGTGTGATGCAATCGCATAGAGACATTAGGTTCAAAACCAGAGATAACCTGATAACAACTAAGATCATAACCGCATAAATCGGCATTATACTCAGCGGATACTTCTACTTTTGATACCTCTTGGTTACCTTGAGCATTGGTATAACCAATGGAGAGTGATACTTTAAAGGGTCCATAATTGGGATAAATCTTAACTCGGGTCAAAAGATCACTTTGACTAACCGCATTGTTAATACTCAATGCTTGGCTAAGATAACGAGTGTTACCTGTATTATCAGCTAATAGATTAATTCTGGCCAGCAGCTGATCGAATAAATTACTATTGGGATTTATAATCGCATCTTCAATAGCATCAAGGGCATCGAGTACTTCTTGTTTAAACTCAATGTCCTGGGCAATATGGGTATGGGATTGGGGTACATAACCGGAAGGCTTGTACAGGATATCATTCCACTCAACCTTATTCCTTTGCTCCAAAAGGTCAAGCAGAAAACGCAAAATAGCAGCATTGCCCTTAGCATAAGAGCCACCCACAGTCTGATAGGACAGAGTTATATCTGGGTGATCTTCTGGTTTTTTAAGGACAATCAGGGTATAAACACCTTGACCCGTTTGCGTTGTTAAAGGCTCATGTAATGCTCTAAGCTCATAATCCACTCCAGGCTTTAGCACTGCCTTGGATTGTTCATCCTGAACAAGTAGATTGGTTTGATAGAAGGGGTAATAGTGGGGTACGAGAATCCCAAGTGTCTCCTTACTGTTGTGGGATTCTACGATATAATTATCAGACGACCTCCCCGTGAGGTCTAATCCATACGACTTGATCATTGGGAAACCTTTAAGTGGTTAGCTCCCAAAGCCGTTCCCTGTGCTTTGGGCTCCATTAAAATCGTTTATCTTCCTTGGTGTTTATCTACATAAAATTAGCGTATCTTAGGAAAAGGTAAATTAGCTATTACTACTTAACACGCATAAATAATACAAAACTAAACACGTGAACCGGCAATAGTACCCAATAAAGTCCATTGCACATAACTATTACCGACTACTGCTATACCGGCAGAACCACCCATATGAGCATAACCACGAGAACCTGGTTGGCCCAGATTACCACCCTTACCACTGTACGTTCGATTGTTGCTATTGGACTGTGCTGCTCTGCCAGCACCACCCGTGGTTAAAGTGCCACTATGGCCAAAAGTACCACGAACACCCTGAGTTACATCATGGTTATAACCGCCAGTACCCACACTAAAACCAGCACCGCCACCGCCGCCGTGACCACCTCGACTTTGACTGGCACGTATGCCATTATAGAAAGAGCCGCCGCCGCCACCTCCGCCGCCGCCAGCAATGACGCCTCTATTATCAATAACTAACTTACCGTTAGCCGTGCTATCTACTAGCATAGCATTACCACCCAAGCCACCGGCAGTGGGCGCGTCAAAACTTCTTTCACCACCACCATCACCCCCTGTACCACCTTTACCAACAATGTGCACACCAGCAGAAATAATAATCTCTATTCTTTCATAATTGCTTAAATTATTAATGGTCAGTGCGTAAGCGTTGATTGAGTCTGCACCTATAGTGCCTGTAATAGTGATTCTGACAATTCCAGAGTTAACACCGTTATCTCGCATAAATCTGACTATATTAACATTCTGGGATGATCCAAGAGTTAGCTCAACAATAGAGCTTTTACCCAAAAAGTCAGTAATACTTAACTCACCACTGGCAGGTACACCAGTAGCAGCTCCGTAGTAGTCGGTTAGCGAATACGGTGTACTACCACCATTACCTTTGTTTTTAAACTCAGCAGCTATTTCACTAAGTTTAATTGGCTTGTTATTAGACAATGCCATTTCAAACTCCCATGGGCAGGTAAGCCCGCCCATTCCCTGTTACAGTTTTGCTTTAATCTCTTCAAGCTCAGCTTTTAGCCCTTTGAGCATGGCAATGACAAAAGCATCGACACCCAATGGTGAGACCCTCAACTTACCATCCTCATCAGAGCGCACCGATTGGGGCAGTACCTTCTTAAACTCTTGGGCAATGACACCTGCAAAGTCCATCTTAGGATCATCAATGTCCGTACGATTGAAGGTATAAGCATCAATCAGATCAAGCATCTCAAGCGATAAATCAAGTTTGCGAATATTTGACTTGAAGTTTTTATCTGAGGTCACGGTAAAGTCAATGTTGGAAAATACTTCACCACTGAAGAAGACATTATTGGAAGTATAGAGGTATCTAAATACTTCACTATAAGTACCCCCCTGTAACCGCCAGAAAGCCATAGCCCCTACAGTACCCGGTACTGCTGCGCCACTATCCCCTCTAAAAGTATAACCTGCACCATTAACACTATCGCGATACAGAGCTACTATTGCGCTGGCATAGTTAGTACCATAAGCATTACCCAAATAGGCTCGGTTAATAGAATTACCGTTAGTGGAGGTTAGCTCAAAACGAGTGCCGTTAGCTTCGTTAATAGTGGCAACACCACCATTAACTTCCAATCGCTTGGCAATAGCTTGATTCTGAGTGGTATCACTGTTATTTAAATCATTAATAGACTGATTTAAACTGTTAAGCTGAGAGTTAAAGTTATTTAACTGGCTGTCCTGATTGGTGTTTACCTGTTTAATTTGACTAATGGAAGTATTGATTGCTTTAATACCATCGACATTATCCTCAATATCACCTTCGGCTTTAGTCAAATTAGAACTCAGGGTATTGATGCTGCTGGTATTACTGGTAATCCTTTGTGACAGTGAAGAATCTTCATTCTCTAGTGCAGTTAAGCGGTTATTTTGCTGTGTTTGACCAGTATTGAGCTGACTGATGGAGGATGCATTAGTACTAACATTTTGTTTGGTATTAGCCAGATCCTGCTCAAGAGAGGTAATATCCCGTGCGTTTTGACTGACGTTGGAATTGGTACTACCCAAAGCATTATTAGTCGCCGTAATAGAAGACTTGTTATTGGCAATATCCGTTGTTAGTGATTGTTGCTCTTGCTCTATCAGATCCAAACGACCACTGTGACTCTGCAAAGAATTGCCCTGAGTGCTGTTAGCTTGCTCAGTAGCTGTTACCCTTTGTTGCAAAGCACTGATATCACTATCATTACTGTCAACATCCTGTCTTAGTTTGGTAACACTTTGATTTAAAGTAGTCAAGCGTCCATCGGCTGAGGTTGATGAGTTTGACAATGCCTGCAAGGTTTGATAAACATTTAAACCACCCACACTAATCTCACCATTAAAAACGATATCATTAGTATCAAGGGTGTACTCAAAGACCACATGGGTAATACCATTTTTTCTGCGATAAAAGGTGGCTGTATCTTGACTAACACTCGTCCATCCTGAGGGTGGATTTTTAGTAAACCAAGCCAGACCAAAACCATTATTCACATCAGTACCAACTAGCTGGTGAAAACTACCGCTATTACCGGTTAAGCCTTCCTGTACAAAAGTAGTGCCAGTATGAATACCTTCACTGTCTTTGCCTAAAGTTAGCTTATGGGTATTGATACCATGTAGGGCATTATACACAGAGTCCTGATTATGATAAGATACCAGTCTGTCACTACCACTAACATTGGCATAGGTGTGATACATAGGCTGACTGAAAGTGCCACCGGAGAACTTCTGACTTACCTCTTGACGATAGGTTAAGGTATTATTGCGCAGCTGCACATAAGCACCTGGTGTACTACCCTCTTTCTTGACACCCAAAGTAGCATGTGTAGTAGCACTGTCATCACTGGCCGCACGAACCAGAGCATTATCGCCAAGCTCAGCATAAGCACCGGTATCAGTAATTCTCAGGCCGCCCAAGAGATTACTAATGTCCTCAGAGCTCTGCCCAAGAGCCGCTTTAATGGCAATTAGCTCCTGATCATAATCAACGATTTGCTGACCAACATTTACCCCTTTAACCGTGAGATCTTCCAATATGTGCAAAGCGTGTGGGGTAGTATCTGAGTTAGCCGGTGCACTAAAGATAATCTTACCGGCCAAAGCCGATTGGTCAATGGCAGTATAATCACGGTTCAGCTCACCCCCATTCCAGGTAAAGTTTTTCACCCCCTGAACACTGACTTCCATAGTCATTGGATAATCCAGTGTGGGATTATTAGCATCACCAACTACTAATGCTAAAGTGGTTAGTTCCGTTTCTTTAAAAACTTCAACTTTAACGGGATAACCTGTGTGGTTCTCGATATAGACATTACAAAACTTACGACCTCCTGGATGTGAATCGCCGTGAGGATTGGGGTTACCAGAGCCTGTACCCACCACTTTAACCCGAATAGTCCCCCCTGTAGGATTCACTCTGGGATCACTATCGGATTGCTTGGTAGGATTGCCAATAAAGTGTACCGTGGCCTCTATGCGGTAATGACCATCTTCTGGATTATCATGGACAAAAAGCGGGTAAAGTGTATTGCTGGTTTGACCGTGTTGGTGATTAACTTTCAGCTCACCTTGACGAATACGAAATACCTTTTGGGCATCAAACTCATACACCCGGTTATTAATCTCAGCACTGGTACCTGGACGGTTAACTTTAAACCGCTCACCCAGACCTGAGGCTGCCTGACCAAAGCTAATAGCCTTATTAAAGTCATCCTTTAAAAGCTCACTGCAAAGCACTTCATTAATAACCAGCGTGGGTTGATCCCACTCAACACCAATATCGCCAATATAAATAACTGCCTGACCTTGCTCATTATAAGCAAAATAGCCATGTTCAGAAGGTGAGTCAATACTGGTTGAGAGTTTGGCGTTACTGACACTGGAGCCAAAAGTAGCATCGGTACTAGCAAGCAAATCGCCAGATACCCTCATGGTGTGTGAATTATAACGATCTTGTACCAAAATAGAAATACTAGCCAGACCACTGTTATCAAGCTCAGGCAAAGTAATAGTGAGTGTGCCCGTATGGCGATTAGGGTAATTAAATACCTCACCTAAGCGCACACGATGCTGTCCTGTATTATCAATTTTAGAAGCCAGTGCTACATCTAACCCTTGAATCTGGGCAATGCGATGCTGGTGATTAACATGCCCTTCTCCTTTAAGGGTATCATTAATCGCTTTAACTTCAGAGACCAGCTCCTGAAAACTACCTACATCTACCTCTTGGTGTTTATGGTAAACGGGTGGAAAAGTGGCGGGGGTGTTAGCAATATCGGCCCAGTCAATCACTCTATGACCTGATAGATCGCCAATCACTGTACTGAGGATAAGGGGTTCATTAAGAACAAACTCACCGCCCAGGGTTTGATAGTTTAATCTGACTTGACCTGAAAGATCCTTATCAAGAAAAGTCACTGAACCATAAATACCCGTACCTACCTCATCACTGGCTTCACGGTATCTATGGGTAAGGATATAATCTACGCCCTGAGTTAAAGTGCGTTGTGAGGGGATGTGAAAAACTTCTATTGAGTTTTGAAAAAACGGGGCAGCGCGAGCTATGATAAACTGATAGTCGCTTCCATTGCCAACACTTAAAACGTGCAGTTCATCCTTGATCTTGTTATCGGGCAACAGCCCGGTTGAATCAAAATCATACCTCAAGGTGGTCATGATAAACTCCGTTTTTACGACTTATTGTTGTACATAAGTACTATTAATACTCCATAACATAATCGGCATAAAGGGAGGGCCACGCCCTCCCAATTTATTTTTGATATTGTTTTACTATAAACCATAGGTCATCCATTAACTCTTTATATTTCGACTATTTACTAAATCAAGTATCCATTTCTACCCCATTAAGTGGGTACCAGCTTACAATCATTATCTGCTCAAAGCTCCAAGGGCATTTATTAGGAAAGCTATTGTTATCTAAACGCTGATTATCAGTTCGTGCAAATTTATTCATTTCTATAATGGCATTCTTTTTAGAGTCAGAATATACCTCTTCTAACATAGCTTCAAGTGTGGTTTGTAAGCTGGGTTTTTTATTTATAAATCGATTAATCTGTATCCTTGAATCATCAATGCTATCAGACCAACCCGACAACATGTAATCAACCCATGGGTCTTGCAGGACCTGTTTCTGGTAACTATATTTAAGTAGATGTTTAATTAGTCTCTCTAAATAGGACTCTAGACGACCAATTTCACTACCCACTTCATACTCCAGTGCTTCCAAAAGATTATCCAAATCTAATTCATCAAACCGTTTACTAGCCAGCAACTCACGTTGCTGCGATAACCACTGGGTAAAATCTCTTTCGTATAAATTATTTTTCATGATTTCCACCTAAGGTAACCAATTGCGAACCATAATCTCATCATAACTCCAAGGGCACTTTGCTGGAAAATCTTTAATTTTACAATCCATAGCGTCTGCTGCTGCCTCACGAGCCCACCGATAAGCTTTGGGCATTACTTCATCCACTTTATGTGTTAACCCTCGATTATCATCCAATACTTTTCTAATAGCAGTTCGCTGAGTATTAACACTAACTCTCCAGCTACGGTACCAGCTCTCTAAATCATGTAGATCATCTTTTTTAGAGGATTGCTTTTGCCATTTAAGCAAGTGTAGCAACAATTGCTCTAAAGCACTTTTTAAGGCACGATATTCCGATATGCCCATATCCTCAACCTCTTCAATTAAATTCTCAATATCAAGTTCATTAAGTTATTCCGATATGCCCATATGCTCAT
>NZ_JAHHPN010000480.1:0-1920 GCF_024606325.1 Endozoicomonas sp. ONNA1 | reverse complement strand
AGTCACAGGTTTTTGGCCCGCTGTGGTATCTGTTTTTGTGATACGAAAGGACTTTAGCATTCTTGCAGGTAATCCCGCATGGCTGCTGTTGACCGTTCTCCCCAATTACTGGTGTGTCACAGGTTCGTTGTCCGCTGTGGAATTTGATTCTGTGATCCGACAGGCTACGAGCATTCTTGTAGACCTTTCCACATGGCCGCAGCTGCCCATCCTCCCCGATCACCGGCAGGACGCATACTCTTTGTTCAGTGTCGTATTTTTTTTTGTAATCTGACGGAGTTTGTTGCCAATGGGTATCCCCTCCAGAAGGAAGACAACCCAAAAATGAAATCCCCATCGGGCGTGTTGAATGAGCAAGCGTACAGGTAATCCCGTTTTCTGGAAGGCTATGACCACCCAGACTGAGTAACCCGTCTATTATGACCCGGTCGTCAGCGTTGACGGACACATTCCCGGGCATTTGCACATCATGATTTAGTAGCCCGTTAGAATCAGTGGTACAGATGGGCGCTCCGCTCATGAAGTACGAAGCGATTTGGGGATCAAAATGGTATATGCAACTAAGACAGTGTTCATTCGCCGAGCGAAGGCATGATTGTTGTGTGGATACTGCTATTGATGCCCGAAATCGACAAACGCCATGACAGGGATGGACGAAACAATTTAAACCCAAAGTGTGTGAGTGTTGTTCAGGGTCTCCGTTACTGTCGCCAGAGTCAGAATACACGAGACTTTTGAATGAGCCTGAAGAGTGGATGGTGGTTTCCGGGACTTTCTGGCAGGATGATTCTGATAGTGGGTATTGTGCCGGGTTATCATCAGAGCCATGCATCATAGTAACAGTCGCAAACGGGTGATCCCCTTGTATCGGCAGAGAGGTTGCCTCCTGTTGTTGAATCGGGTTAGACAGCGATGAATTTGGGTTCCAATAGATTTTTAAAAGCGAGGCGACAGCGAAAACTACTTCTACAGGAAGCCATGAGCTTGCAGGGGCATCCTTGGTGGTCAGGATCATTTCGTATGCAACCACAATGCCAGTGGCATAAAGCCATTGCCATGAAATCGACCCAACGATGGCCGTTTTTAGTTCGTAAATCCCAGACCTCTGTCGTTTGTCATCAGTTGGTAAAGTTAATTCTGCGTGGTCTTTATTGTAGGTAATGGCTGACGGATTGTCCGGTAATGTTGGCCAGACAGGTTTTATAGAGTAGTTCTGTTTTGAATAAACTGCACCCTGCTCAAGCTCGAGTATATAATGTCTTGTCAACGCTTCGCTCTGACAGACGACAGACAACGACATTAGCAACAGTAGTACCTCAAAGAGTGAGTGTTTAATAATTCTATCCCTGCATTCCGGTTGACAGAGAGGAAGGATAGATCAAGAAAATAAGCGTGTTTTTACCTTGAAGTTCTTCTGTTAAAAATCTAATGAAGCCATGTACTGGATCAGATCGTTGCTTATTTCACTTTACTTCCTGAGGACTTAAGTCATTGTTCCGGTCCATATCATCAAGCTTGCGTTTTCGATGCCTTCTTTTGTGATTCAAAAAGGCCTGAAGATTCTTGCAGGCCTGCTTGCATGGCCGTTGCTGTCCATTCTCCCCGACTACAGTGACCTCACAGGTTTGTGGCCCGCTGTGGTTTTTTCTCATGTGATCACTCAAGGCGCGAGCATTCTTGCAGACCTTCCTGCACGGCCGCTGCTGACCATTCTTCCCGACTGTTGTTGCACCGCAGGCTTGCTGCCTGGTGTGCTCTGCTCTTTTATGATCCGACAAGGCATGTCCACTCTTGCAGACCTTACCGCATGGTTGCTGCCGACCATCCTCCCCAACCACGATCAAGTCACAGTTTTTTTGCACGCAGTGGTCTCTGCTTTTGTGATCTGACAGGGCATGAGCATTTCTGCAGACCTTTCCG
>NZ_JAHHPN010000042.1:0-1170 GCF_024606325.1 Endozoicomonas sp. ONNA1 | reverse complement strand
CACCCAGAGTGTAAGAGTAAGGAATACTTTCTGCATGGGAGAATGACCATTTAGGCACATTTTTTTTGAAGTATTTCTCCCAGCCATTGCTGTACATTTTCATGGTTCGGTCACGCCGTTCACGAAACTGAAGATAGTTCTCGTTTCGCATCCAGCCGTACATTACGTTCTTTACTTTAACACGGCAAGCATACTTTTCATCCGTTTCATTGTAGCGTTGAGGCTTGGCAATGGCAGTGCGTTTAACATAGTCAGTTTTCGTTTCACCCAGGCCTCTCCAGCGATTAAGTTTGTCAAGACTTCGGCCCAGAGGTCCTCCCAGCCAGTCAGTTAGTATCTTGTTGTCGTTCATGAAAAAGTCGAAAGTGAGGCTTGTTGTAAGAGCTAATCCGAATGTTTGCACGTAGGTAAACCCGGATAAAAGACCGTGGGCGTATGCTCCGGCAGTGGCTACCGGACCCAGTACGATGCCGGCTGTGGCAGAGACCAGAATTTTCACTTTTTCCGGTGTGATCCTGTGCACCAGCGGTATCTGAATTCCTTGTCCGGATCCCATGGATTTAACCATTTCGGGGACCAGACGGTAAATGGTGCGGTACCTATGGGAGTTGGCGTTGTACTGTCTGGTGAACAGCGCAGAGCCGGTTTTCATTAGAATAACCGAGGAAGCAGCCTTACCTAATGGCATTGCCAGAGCGCCCACTTCAGAGATTTCTTCAATTCTGCTGTGATAGGCATATTGGCGGGTTCGGTCAAGATCAACTCTATAGCGTTCCATCCAGTGTTCGAAAGGTATGAGCATCCTGTGCATGTAATCGCCCCTGTTGGTCAGATCCAGAAAATAGAGGAGCTGCATGTTTGAGAGGAATAGCCTGACAGCTTCCGGGGCGGTATGGGTCACCATTAAAGGTTTGTAGCTGGAGTAGTACCCGGTTAGGGCTTGTACCATGAAGGCTGAAGGCTTGATCCAGTAATCGTTTAGCTGTAGCTCAGCAGCAACGGTATGAGCCAGCATCAATGTGCTATCGATAGCCTTGAACAGGTCTGATTCAGACATGCCGGTAGCATGAGCATAAGGTGTCAGGGTATCCTGAACCTTGGCCATGAATGCTGCTGTCTTGCGGCCGTTTTCAAAGGCAATATCGTCAAGAACGTAGTTGGCGATGACCG
>NZ_JAHHPN010000479.1:0-2486 GCF_024606325.1 Endozoicomonas sp. ONNA1 | reverse complement strand
AAGAGCTGGAAAAAGCGCAAACCCTGATAGAGATATGCAAGAAAAAAAACATCACAGTCAAGTACACTTTTTATAAGCTTCTTCGATTCGTAGAGAGAAAGTCTTTTAATGGCTTCTTCGATAATGCGACCGTTTTTTTTGGGCGCCTTCCTGAATCCTTCAAAAATACCGGCATGCTGACCAGCATGCTAAATAATAAAAAACATATCCGTGATTTTGCCGAGCGTAGCCAGGGTGAACTCGAATATTTAGCGAGTTTGGATGTATTGACTTCCCTTTCGTCCATGAATAATAGAAAAGGCTTGCTCAAACATGAGGAAGTGGAAGAGATGCTGAGCTGGCCCGAATGGAAAGACGAGTATGGCGAGTTCAATACGGAGTTATTCCGCTCTTTCTCATCTATGAACGCCAAAAGAGGCATACCCAAACATGAGGAAGTGAGAGAGATTCTTAGCTGGCCGGAATGGAAAGATAAGGATGGCAAGTTCAGTAAGGAGCTGTTCCGCCCCTTCTCATCCATGAATAGTAGCAAAGGTATACTTAAACACGAGGAAGTGAAAGAGATCCTGAGCTGGCCGGAATGGAAAGGCAATGATGACGGGTTCAATATGGAACTGTTCCGTGCTTACTCATCCATGAAAAGTGGTAGAGGCATGCTCAAACATGAGGAAATGAAAGAGTTGTTGGGCTGGCCGGAATGGAAGGACAAAGATGACGAGTTCAATATTGAGCTGTTCCGCGCTTTCTCGTCCATGAACTGTGGTAAAGGCATACTCAAACATCAGGAAGTGAAAGAGGTGCTCGGCTGGCCGGAATGGAAGGACAACGATGGCGAGTTCAACATGGAGCTATTCCGCTCCCTCTCATCCCTGTACAACAAAAGAGGCGTACCCAAACATAAGAAAGTCAGAGAGATGCTGGGCTGGCCGGAATGGAAAGATGAGGATGACAAGTTCAATATGGGGTTGTTTCGCTCCGTCTCGTCTATGAATCATTCCAAGGGCATGCTCAACCATGAAGAAGTAAAAGAGGTCCTGAGCTGGCCGGAATGGAAAGACAAGGATGACAAATTCAATATGAGGCTGTTCCGCGTCTTTTCGTCCATGAATAATGGCATGGGCATGCTCAAACATGAGGAAGTAAAAGAGGTGCTGGGCTGGCCGGAATGGAAAGACAAAAATGGCGAGTTCAATATGGAGCTGTTTCGCTCCCTCTCATCCATGAATAATGGCAAAGGTATGCTCAAGCATGAGCAAGTGAAACGGGTGCTGAGCTGGCCGGAATGGAGAGACAAAGATGGAGAATTCAGTGTGGAGCTCTTTCGCGCTTTCTCATCCATAAACAGTGGTAAAGGCATGCTTAAACACGAGAAAGTGAAAGAGATCCTGAGCTGGCCGGAGTGGAAAGACAGGGACAGCAAGTTCAACATGGAGCTGTTCCGCTCTTTCGCGTCCATGTACGACAAAAGAGGTATACCCAAACATAAGGAAGTGAAAGATATGCTGAGCTGGCCGGAATGGAAGGACAAAGATGACGAGTTTAGTATGGAGCTGTTCCGCTCCTTCTCATCTATGAATAATAGAAGAGGCATGCTCAAACATGGGCAAGTGAAAGCAATGTTGGGCTGGCCGGAATGGAAAGACAAGGATGGTGAATTCAATATGAAGTTGTTCCGCTCCTTCTCATCCATGAATAGTTGCAAAGGCATACCCAAACATGAGCCAGTGAAAAAAGTGATGGATTGGATAAGCTGTGGAGGTGCACCCAATCACCAGCTCCTGCGAATAATGACCAGACTCTGGAAATCAGAAGGGCTGCCTGCTATTCAGATGCTGCAACATCAGGAAACACAACTGAAACAATGGCTTTTAGCAGAATCTGCTGAAGACAAAAGTGATTCAGAGAGTGAAGAGGGCGACGAATACGATAGCGATTCAGAGGATGAAGAGGATGACGAATTCAATCGCCAAATAAAAACAGTGGCCCTTTATCTTTCCACCTCTAAGCCAGACTGGTCACTCAACTGGGTGGTTTTACAACAGTTTCAGCAATTCAATGCAAAGACTAAAACCGTTCTGATGATGGAATCATTGATAACGCTTTTATTTTCTTATGGCGGGAAAGGCGTCGAGCGCTACCTCCGGACTGATCAAAAGGATCGGGATTTTTTGTGGCGTCATTCGATTAAAACTTTGCCCTTGCATGTATTAAATAAGGCAATGGTTCTATCTTCTTCCCATGAACACAGAGAGCGTTTTATCCACTTTGTCAAGCGGCTGAAGTCATTGCCGGATAGGAGCCGATGGGAACAGTGCTCAGCCCTGTTGCAACCACTGTCGGGGGTGCTGAAACACGATTACATGAAAAGACTCTATTGGGAAATTCTGCAACCCTTAACAAAAGATGATCAGTTGCGTCTTCTGGACGCCAGCCATGCTCAGGCTGTGTTCGACCTGTTTCCCTCCTTGGGTGCCCTGCATAAACTC
>NZ_JAHHPN010000478.1:0-2180 GCF_024606325.1 Endozoicomonas sp. ONNA1 | reverse complement strand
TACCTTGTCATTCATAAAGTTGTTTGTGGTCGTATAAGTTGTTACCAGGGAGGCATCCGGCAATCCTCAAGGCATTCTATACGCTAAACTGTCGGCCAATAACACGCCTCTCAGTCGATTTATCACCCAGAGCTACCTTTACTCCATTCATTTATTAAGCACTTTTGCCCACCTTCAACCGGAGCTCTGGCAACAATCCGGCGTCGTCCAGCTGGCTATCAATGAGAAGGTGCGGAAACGTCATCAGGATCTGGCAAATCACTTTCCCACTGACTTTCTTAGCTTCCTGTCCAGCCACGAGCTTTCAAAGGTCGCTGGCTTGCCGTTGGAACATGATGGCCTTTACTTCCCGAATGCGGGCTGGGTGAATCCTGCTCTTTTTTGTCAGACTCTGGCGAAGCACGACAATATCAATGTAGTGTCTAATACAAGGCTAGAGTCTCTTGATTACACGTCTGATGGCTGGACTTTGAATCTGTTGAGTAATGACGCCCTCCGAACAATGAAGTCCCACAATGTCATCATTGCCTGCGCCAAAGCATCCAACCAATTGCCCGCACTGGACTTTATTCCACTGAAAAACATCAGAGGCCAGATCACCGAAATAGGCTGTACTGACGACAGCAGCTTACTAAAAACAACGGTTTGCGGCGAAGGCTATGCAGCGCCTGCCACCCACGGTCGTCATACCATTGGAGCCACTTTCGATTTTCACAGTGACTCGGTTGAGGTTCTGACAGAGGACCATGAGAAAAATCTGGCAATGCAGAGGGAATGCGCACCTGAACTCTATCGGGCACTGGGGGGAGAGGAACAGGCCAACATTCTGGGAGGCAGAGCCAGCTTCCGTTGCACGACGCCCGATTATATGCCTGCTGTGGGAGCAATTGTTAACCAGAAAGACTTTCTGAATGAGTTTGCCATGCTTCGCAAGAACATAAAGCACCCATTCACCCGTCCTCCACAATACCTGAACGGTCTCTACATCAATGCCGGTCATGGTTCCAGAGGATTGATTACAGCACCTTTGTCGGGAGAATTGCTGGCTGCACAAATGAATGACGAGTGCTCACCTGTCGCCTCTGATCTTCTGGACCATTTGAACCCTACCCGATTTCTGGTGAGGGCAATGAGTCGAAATCAACTGTAATAACCGACAAAAATATATCGGTATAGCGAATCAACAAAGGTATATATACTCACAGAGAAGCCACAAAAGCAGATCTATCATAAGTTCACAGGTGTCAACAACGCCTTAAGATAATCATTCAGAAAACTGCATCCGGACAGCTCTCCCTCTTGAGGCTGTCCGTTTTTTTACCTGCAGAAAATTCATCAGCGTCAGGGAAACGCGGTCGGGTTTAAACCTGCAGTATAGGAGGCAGACAGACTCCCGTCCCTGCCAGACCACAATAACCTTCAGGGTTTTTGGCCAAGTATTGCTGATGATAGGCCTCAGCATAATAAAAGACCGGAGCATCTACAATTTCTGTGGTAATTTTGCCTTTACCGCTTTCGTTCAACGCCGTCTGGTATTGAGCCATCGATTCACGGGCTTTCTCACTCTGCTCATCGAAAGTGGTGTAAATCACAGATCGATACTGAGTGCCCCGATCATTCCCCTGCTGCATACCCTGGGTAGGATCGTGAGACTCCCAAAACAATCTCAGCAGAGATTCCAGACTGATGACGTTTGGATCGAAGGCCACCATGACCACCTCGGCATGACCCGTGCCACCACTACAAACTTCTTCATAAGTCGGGTTAGGGGTATAGCCTCCCGCATACCCAACCGCCGTTGTCCAGACGCCCTGTTGTTTCCAGAACAGTCTTTCAGCCCCCCAGAAACAGCCCATACCGACATAAATCACCTCCAGCTGCCCGGGAAAAGGGGGCGCAATGGCATGACCATTAACAAAATGCTCTGTCGGCACTTCAATCGCTTGATCACGCCCTTTCAAGGCGCTCTCCTCACTGGGCAGTTGATGTTTATCAAACAACATTCCAATCCCTCCAATTCCAGACATTCATAATGGCTTTATGGAGCCACAGATCAGAAAATCAATACCTACGACTCCCTCTTACTCAAGCATCATCAGAGCCGGATCAAGCCAGACATCGAACCTGCAGGTCAATATCAGCGCCATAGTCTAGCAGTGAGCGGATCAATTCCAGGTTAC
>NZ_JAHHPN010000477.1:0-1225 GCF_024606325.1 Endozoicomonas sp. ONNA1 | reverse complement strand
CCTGAATACCACCGGGCTAAGCAGTGCCAGGGCAATCAGGTTGGGAATAGCCATCATAGCGTTCATAGTGTCAGCTACGAGCCAGATGAAATCCAGGCTGACAGTAGCGCCCACTGGAACCGCTACGATCCAAAGGAAACGGTAGGCTTTCACGGCTCTTGGACCCATCAGGAAAGGCAGGTCAGGCGGTCACCCAGAGAATAACGGCATCTTCCTCGCTGAGGGAAATCAGAGCATGCCCCATCTCGGCATCGTAATAGGTGCTATCACCCTCATTGAGCTCTACCGGTTGATAAAACTCTGTGTAGAGCATGATTTTGCCACTGAGAACCAGCAAAAATTCTTCACCCTCATGCCTGACCCAATCCTGATAATCCTCAAATGACCGGGCACAAACCGTCGTTTTGAAGGGCACCATCTTCTTGCCCGACAATTCAGTGGCCAGCAGTTCATGTTCGTAGGTGGTGGTGGGATGCGGACGCCCCTGCCCTTTTCGGGTGATGTCCCTGCGCCCGCTGGCTGCTTTCTTTTCTGCAGGCTGGGTGAACAACTGGGGAATATCAATACCCAGCCCTCTTACCAGTTTGGTTACAGCGGTGAAGGTGGGCGATATCTGCTCATTTTCTATCTTGGAGAGTGTTGATCGGGCGAGGCCAGTTTTCTGACTGGCTTCTTCCAGTGTCAGATTAAGACTCAGACGGATTTCCCGGACTCGCTGTCCCAGTTGCAACGGCTCAACAGCATCCTCCCTGTGACTGCGGGAGATGATGACCGACTGTTTTTCCTTCTCTAAAAAGTGCGCCTGCTCTGATATTTCCTGCTCTGACATTTATAGTTATCTCGACATCCAGACGTGCTTGATACTATATAAGGTTCCCGAAAAAAGAAATAAGCTACCCGGAAATTAAACTCTCTAAAAAAGTGCCAAAGAACATTCAGCGTTGTATTTACTCAATTATTTCATTAAGTTAGGCGTACTGTCAGGATAAGAAACCTTAAAACTATCCGTCTCGTCCTGACCCTGATCATCTAACTGAACTGACACCCTTTGGCGTCACATAACAAAGAACCAAGAACAATAACAGAACAGCAAATAGCGTGGAGTAAAGTTTCAAAATGGAAACACTGACCGAAATCATCGGTGCCATTAATGGCGTCGTATGGGGACCCATGATGTTGGTCCTCATGCTGGGGGTAGGACTATTCCTGATGCTGGGCCTGCGAC
>NZ_JAHHPN010000476.1:0-2044 GCF_024606325.1 Endozoicomonas sp. ONNA1 | reverse complement strand
TTTCAATCCTGTCAAGTCTTGTTGCTTTGTCATCACCCTCATTGACATTGATCTCGAGTGCTTTTTCTACGGCTACCAGCATCTCCAGAGCTTCTTCCTCTACCCGCTGTCTGGTTTCTGTGATGTATGTCTGAATTTCTTTAGAAATGGCGTCACGACGGTAATAAACATCGTTCTCTGTATCGAGGTTATCTATATTCAGAATATTTTCCACAGCAGTCAGTTTTCCAAGTACTTCAGGCCTGGCTTCGGGGTGGCCTGGTGTTCTGATGTCTTTCAGTTCTTGTTCCAGCTCTTTAAGTTTGAAGAGCTTGTAATTGACTGTTGATTCGAGGGTGGGGCGATCTTCCAGTGTGGTGTCTTCACTCAGGTCAATACCAAGAACCGATGCCAGAGCTTTTTTTCTGGTCCTGGTGTAAGAATTCTCTATTTCGCGTTGATCGTCCATTTTATTAAGTTGTTGACGCATATGCTGCTGATGAGCATGCACCTGGTTGATTTCATGAATTTTTATACTGATGAGTCTGGCTTGTTCCTCTTGGGGCTGGGCATCATCCCATTTGTCAATACCGAGCTCTGTTGCCAGTTCACTGTTGCGAGTGTTTGTCGCTTTTGCTCCGGCAGCATTAAGTTGTTTTACCAGCTCGGGGATTCGTTTGTTCTCCTGCTCAAGTTGGCCAATCAGGTCTTTTTTCTCTTCCAGCTCTTGATTAATCTTTTTAAGCTCATTGACAACTTGCTGATTGATTTGGACTAGTCTCAGTTTTTCCTCAATACCGCTCATGAGCGTTGTCGTTCTGTGTTGAAATGCTTTGCTTAGCGCGGTGAGTTCGGCCTCTCTTGCCAGCAGCTTTTCCAGTCTGGTTTCCATCTCAAGCAGCTGCCCGGCAGAGTCACCAATGACTCTGGAAGCAAAGCTTCCGTCTTTGTCAAAAGAATTGCCAGAAGGGTCGCCAGGCATTTTGCTGGTAGCGGGTATAACTTTATGTATATTTTGGATAAAATTCCGGTCAGTCAGAAAATTTCTAAGTACGGGTTTGAAGCGAAAGCGCTCTGCGAGTTGAATATGCACCCAGGTTGGCGTGATGATCGACGAAGCGAATCTGACGTGCGGTGCTGTGAATTCAAATTCATCTGCTGTATCTGGAGTAGCATAGGTCAATGCCTGCTGAAGATATTCATAGTATTCAAGCTTCGCCAGTTTACCATCGTATGCAAATGTCGTTTGTCCACTTCCAATAAGTTCAGTATTTTGTTGCGCAGCTAACTCTTCCAGTATTGCCATCTGATTGCTTTGAATGACGTACTGGTAGCTTTTGACCTTGTCTTTTTTAACCCATGCTGTTGCTTCAGGAGGGGGGGCGTTGTTGCCAAATTCATTCCGCCAGGTGTCAGCGAGAGCTTTCACAAAAGCGATGTCGGCGGGGTTCTGCTTCTGGCCACGGAAAACAATAATCTCTCCCGGAGCCTCAGTCACTTCCAGTTTTGGATAATCATCAGGTACAGGATAAGCCTGTGTCTCATCCTCGGTGTGTACAACATAGCCAACGGGTTTATGGTATGACAACAGATCATCCAGAGCCTCCTGTTGTAACTCTTTCCCCAGTAGATGAACCTGGGTGTAGGCAGAGGTAGCTGCTGCGAAAAGCGCCTCATCGTTGACAAAGAGCGATTGACCCAGGCGCTCCAATGCAGGGGGCTGATCACCGGAAACGATGAGACGCATGAAGGTGCGCCCTTTCACTTCAACCTTGACTGTTTTTAGGGTGGCAAGGGCAACATAGTGATCAACCTGGCCAAGGTTTCCTGCCCTTTCATTCGCACCTTTCAGCACTCCGATCAGATGTTCAGGGCTGGCAACGTTCGTAAACGGTTCTAATGTTTGAGCGTCGCCCAGTTGAGCGCGAACAGCCCCAATTGAATCCTGATGGATCATTCCGCCCCTGACTTCAATGACCAGTTCTTTTCCTTCAAGATCATGGGTGAACCTGAAGACCCCCTCATTACCCACCTTCAGGACTTTGGTGTATTTCCGGGCAACGTC
>NZ_JAHHPN010000475.1:0-1069 GCF_024606325.1 Endozoicomonas sp. ONNA1 | reverse complement strand
GCCGTGAGCAACTTGGGGGCAAGGGGATGTTTTTGCAACGCATGGCGGCAATAAAGCTGCCAGTCCCGCCGTTCAAATGTGTTTCAGCCCGGGTAATGAATGCGCTTGAACAACACCCTCTGGATTCCCATCGTTTAGCCCGCTATCTACCCGGGATCGTCTTTGAACCGGAAGCAGGGTGGAGTCTGATAAAAATCAGGGAATACCTGAATACCTCGCCACCATCAGAGAAAAACAAAATGGATAAATGGCTGGAGGGTCTGACACAATTCATTGTCAGTAGTGACTTTTACGAACAGGTTAAAGATTCTGAGGCAGCCTGCCACATCAGGAATCTGCGCTGTCAGCTTGAAGAACAATCCACGTCACAGCCGGTGATTATCCGCAGTTCTGGCATCAATGAGGACAACTACGGCGATGCCCAGGCAGGTAAATACCTCTCGGAAGTTCAGGGAGAAGAGGATGTTCTGCGAACCTGTCTCAAGGTCATGGCCTCAGGTTACCGGCCTGAAGTTTGTCCCGGAGTGATACCACCCACCATGGCACTGATCATCCAGCAGTGCATTGATTGCCGATATGGCGGGGTCGCCATGAGCTTTCAATCCTTTCAGGATGATACCATCAGGGTTGAGTACACACCCGGTCAGCCCAGGGGTGTTGTGGCAGGACAGTCAGGTAACACGCCCCACCGCATCGATATTTCTGGCGAAGAAGGGGCTGAAAGCGTTCAATACTTTCCCGGGACGGTTTCAAGTCAATTCATCCTTCAAAAAAACACGGATAATAACGGCTATTCGGAGACAATCATTTATAAGTCAGATGCCCCACCAGACGACGGTGGGCAGCGACTCAGTGATGACACGGTTTCAGCACTCAGGGAGATGGTGACAAAGCTGGAAGACCTGTTGCTCTGCCCGGTGGATGTGGAGTTTGCCATTGATCATCAGGGTCACCTGTTCCTGTTGCAGGTGCGTCCGATAACCAGACTTTCTGGCGGCATGGATTTTGCCATGCCCGTACCCGAAGACAGTCTGGCCAATGGCGAGGCCGTCAGCGAAGGTTATTGCAC
>NZ_JAHHPN010000041.1:0-1054 GCF_024606325.1 Endozoicomonas sp. ONNA1 | reverse complement strand
CCAGGGTCAGTCTCATTCGCTGAATATAAGTGGTTGGAGAGAAGCCAGTGGCTTCCTTGAATCTTCGGTGCAGTGTTCTTCGTGTCAAACCAGAAGCTTCTATCAGGTGGTTCATTTCAATATCTTCATAATAATGCTGCCTTATCCATTCCTGAAGCTGGATGATGATTTCATCGTTATGAGTGGTGGTGTGATCTTCAGCAAACAATATCTGATCCATAGGACGACGGATTTCATGGGAGAACTGCTGCTCGACCTTATGGGCAACCTGCTCTCCCATGCTCAGCTCAATCAGATGAATCATAAGGTCAGCAACCGAGTTGACACTTCCGGCGCAAAATATACGCCCTGAGCGGGTAATCAGGTGATGGGGTTTAAAATCAACGTCTGGATAGTGTCGCTTCAATCGTTCAAGAAAATACCAGTGAGTGGCTGCTGGCTGGTGATTCAATAAACCTGTTTCAGCCATAAATGTGACTCCGGTTCCTGCCACGCAGAAGGTAGCTCCCTGCTGATGCTGATTCTTCAGCCATTTCACCAGTGTTTTGGACTGCCAAACTACTGGAAGGGGGTTTCGCCAGAGGCCGGGAACAATCACCAGGTCACCGGGGCCTGTTTGAGCAAAGGTCACTTCCGGTGTCAGAGGTATTCCACCCATAGTGATGATCGGGCTGAGTTGCTCAGCACAGAAACAGACTTCTACGTCGGAATACTGATGTTTCAGGCGGCTGTAGGTCACACCTGCCTGGATTATTTCAAGCGGCAAACTGATGCTGGTGGACAGCATATGATCTACCAGAGGAATCAGAACTCTATTCAGTGAAAGCATTTTCTGTGTCAAAGAGCTGACCTGGAAATCTGATAATGTGACGTAATTATCAGGTTGGTTGGCATAAATGTACAGTTGTGTTTATGAATGTCCTATTAAACTACCGAGATATTCCTCATATAAATGGAGTTGTTACCGTGAGCAGATTACCGGTCATTGTCGCGCAGGGAGGCATCAGTCCGGCGGGACGAAGTTCAGGGTTTCATGGCTATCATCGTCTGGTAT
>NZ_JAHHPN010000040.1:0-4978 GCF_024606325.1 Endozoicomonas sp. ONNA1 | reverse complement strand
CTTCCTGCCCGGATGATTCTGATGGCGGGTTGGGTTGTTGGTTGTGTCCAGAGCCGGGCATCATAGCGGTTATCACAAACGGGTGATCCTGACTCGCCTCCCGGAGTTCCATAGAGTTAAACGACGGTGAATCGATGTCCCAATAGCTTTTTAAAAGCGAACCGAAAGCGGCAACCACTTTTACAGATATCCCTGAATAAGGGTTGTAGTATAGTGGAGTGTCTTTGGTGTTAAGAACCAGTTCATAAGCAATCAGCAGATTCGTGGCGTAAAGCCATTGCCATGAAATCGACTCGATGATGATCGTTTTCATCACGTCACTGTCAGGTTCGGGTGATTTGCTGTCAATTGGCAAGTCAGGTTCTGAATAGCCGTTTGTGTTGGGAATGTGTGAAGATTTGTCTGGTAATGTTTGTCGGTCAAGCCATACAGAAAAGCTCTGGCCTGGAAAAACTGAACTCTGTTCAAGCTCGACAAGAAAACGTGCTGTAAAGGGTTCAGCCTGGCAAACAACAGACAACAATATGAGCAACCGCGGTGCCGCAAAGAGTGAGAGTTTAATAATTCTATCCTTGCATTCTGGTATACAGAGAGGAAGGATAGGCCACCTTATAACAAAGGATGTGAAAAGCGACGGGAATCCATACAATCCGGCGGCTGTGCCCGACCGCAGTGTATCCTCTCACTAATAGCTGGATAGACCTTATTCGATAAACTTCCGGGGTACACTCCCCCGCAGGCACTGACACACCCGGCTGCATTGCGTATAATCCGCCACAAAGCTTACTGATCATGAAAATTCAGCCTCTGGCTGGGATTTCATAGTTCGGGGCAGGCATTCTGGTCAATCACCGCGCCTCAACAATGACAGCGCCATAATGACTGTTTAGGGCAACATTTTTTGCTCCATGGCCTTACCCTGTGCACATAGCTTATTTTTAATAGCAGAAAGCACTCTCTGGTTAACACAAAAGGCTTAAGGTCCTGATAGATGGCTAAAGTAACCCTGAAAACCCTGGCCGAAATGAAACAATCCGGCGAGAAATTTACCAGCCTGACTGCCTATGACGCGACATTCGCCCATCTGGTCAGCACTCAAGGGGTTGAAGTCATTCTGGTAGGAGACTCCCTTGGAAACGTCATACAGGGTAATAGCAGTACGGTTCCCGTTACCGTCGACGACATGTGCTATCACACCCGCTGTGTAGTTCGGGCAGCCCACGATTCCATGATCATGGCAGACCTTCCTTTTGCTTCCTACGCTACCGAAGAGCAGGCAGTGATCAGTGCTGCCAAAATCATGCAGGCCGGTGCCGAAGTGGTGAAACTGGAAGGTGAAGGCTGGTTGCCTCCCATCGTGACCCGTCTCCGGCAACAAGGTATACCTGTCTGCGTTCATATGGGGCTGACCCCACAATTTGTTAATGTCTTTGGCGGCTACAAAGTACAGGGTCGGGAACAGGAAAGAGCCAACAGCATGATTCAGGCAGCCATCGAGCTTCAGGCTGCCGGTGCTGCCATGTTACTACTGGAGTGTGTGCCCAATGATCTGGCACGGGAAATCACTAACGCTGTGGAAATCCCGGTCATTGGCATTGGTGCCGGAGACGGAACCGATGGCCAGATTCTGGTTATACATGACATGCTCCACCTCACTCCGGGTCGCAAGCCCAAGTTTGTCAAAAACTACATGCGGGACAGCACCTCTCCACAGGAAGCTGTGGCCCGGTATGTTGCGGAGGTGAAAGACGGTACTTTCCCGGGGTCGGAACACAGTTTCAACTGAGTTTCTCTATTCAGTCAGGTTCCTGAATGATCTGGCTGAGTGATATGATCAACACTATCCTGAAACCGCCAAAAGCCAAAAATACTGGTTTTTTTAAGTCACTGACCGTCTGGTTACTCACAATGAAAACACTTCATACCATCGCTGAAATCCAGACTGAGATAGCAGCCTGCAGAGCTGAAGCGAAAACCGTCGGTTTCGTGCCAACCATGGGTAATCTGCATGGCGGTCATCTGACTTTGGTCGAAAAAGCCCAGGAACTCTGCGATGTGGTCGTTGTCAGCATTTATGTTAACCCACTGCAGTTTGGCCCAAATGAAGACTATGACTCTTATCCTCGTACTATGGAGCAGGATCAGCAGCTGCTGATCGAGCAGGGAGTAGACCTGCTCTACACCGCCCAGACGACAGAAATTTATCCTGAAGGCAGCGAACACCACACCCACGTCACTGTCGAAGAGCTTGATGGCATGCACTGTGGTAAGAGCCGTCCGGGCTTTTTCACTGGCATAGCGACTGTGGTCAGCAAACTGTTTAATATTGTTCGCCCCGATGTGGCTGTATTCGGGGAAAAAGACTTTCAGCAGCTGGCAATTATTCGCAAAATGGTCAAAGACTTGTGCATACCTGTTGAGATTGTTGGTGCACCTATTGCCCGCGAAGATACCGGACTGGCTATGAGTTCCCGTAACGGTTATCTGACGCAGAAAGAACGTGAAGAGATAGCTCCTACACTTTATCGCTGCCTGCAATCTGCCCGTGAGGCTATTCAGGCAGGTGAGCGTGATTATGATCTGCTGCGCCGTGACGCTTTTGCAACAATGGCCCAGGCTGGATTCAAGCCGGACTTTTTCAACATCAGCAGTACTGCCACTCTTCTGCCAGCGGGCCCTGAAGATCAGCAGCTAGTCATTCTTGCAGCCGGTTACCTGGGCAAAGCCCGACTGATTGATAACATTACTATCAATTTGTAATGACCCGAATACTGCCGACTGTTGTGCACAACCCCGGCAGTATTTACTCACCCTCCAGAGGTTGAATTGCATCATGACCCCTCTTAAACATCTTTCCTCATCTTCATCACTGGAAACCCTGAAACAAAAAATGGCAGGGACTCACCTGCGAGAACTGTTTTCGGCTGACAAGGATCGATTTGAACGCTACAGCCTGGAAGCAGCTGGCCTGTTTCTGGATTACTCCAAGAACCTGATTGACGACGACGTAATGTCTTCCCTGATGAAGATGGCTGAAGAGGCCAGACTGCCAGAAGCGATTCAGGCCATGTTTCGGGGTGAGAAAATCAATAACACCGAGAAGCGTGCCGTTCTGCACACAGCCCTGCGTAGCTTTGGCACAAACCCGGTTCTGGTAGACGGCGAAGATGTAATGCCCAAAATTCGTGATAGCCACGAGCGCATGAAAGGCATTACTGACTCAGTCCATTCCGGCGAGTGGCAAGGTTTTACCGGCAAATCCATCAAACACATTGTTAACATTGGTATTGGCGGCTCCTATCTGGGTTTGAAGACAGCCATCAATGCCCTGACGCCCTTCCACGTTGATGGGCTCGAACATCACTATGTAGCTAATATTGATCCGAACGAAATTTCCGAGGTTTTCTGCAAAATTGATCCGGAAACGACCCTGTTTATCGTGGCTTCAAAATCCTTTGGCACACTGGAAACTTTGCAGAATGCTCAGGCTGCCCGTGCCTGGATGTTGGCAAAAGGTTGTGCCGAGTCCGACATTCGCAAACACTTTGTGGCTATTTCTACCAACCTCAAAGCCATTGACGAGTTTGGTATCGCCCAGGAAAACACCTTGCCACTGTGGGACTGGGTCGGTGGCCGTTACTCTCTGTGGTCCACCATTGGACTCATGATCAGTCTGGTAGTGGGCTTTGAGAACTTCCGGAAACTGCTGAAAGGCGCCTGGGAGATGGATAAGCACTTTGCCCAAGCGCCTCTGGAAAAAAACATGCCGGTTATCCTGGGTATGCTGGGTGTCTGGTATCAGAACTACTTTGGCTCAGAGTCCCAGGCCGTCATTTCCTATGATTTCTTCCTGCGTGACCTCCCGGGCCATTTGCAGCAAATGGATATGGAAAGTAACGGCAAGCAGACCCGAAAGGACGGCAGCAAGGTCGATTACCAGACAGGTGCCGTTATCTGGGGTGGCACAGGCACCAACGACCAGCACGCCTATCACCAGCTGCTTCATCAGGGTACACGACTGATTCCTGTCGACTTCATTGCCCCGGCTACCAGCCATAATCCACTGGGAGAACAGCATCCTTGGCTATTCGCCAACGCTCTGGCCCAAAGTCAGGCCATGATGCAGGGTAAGCATCTGGATGAAGTCCGTGACGAGTTAACAAAGGCGGGCATGAGCAGTGCCGATGTTGATGTTCTGGCACCTCACAAGGTGATTCCCGGCAACCGTCCCAACAATATGATTGTGCCTGAGAAAATCACTCCGGAAGTCGTGGGTGCCCTGGTGGCACTCTATGAACAGAAAGTCTTTGTTCAGGGAACCCTCTGGCAGATCAACTCTTTTGATCAATGGGGCGTAGAACTGGGTAAGATTCTGGGCAACCGGGTTTATGACCGCCTGAAAGAGAGCGGTATGACTTCCGATCAGGACAGCTCCACCAATGGACTGGTTAATCGTTTTAAGCGTTTTAATGCCTGATTAACACTGATTGATATCCTCCCTGTCCTTAAGAGGCTGTCGCAAAAGGTTGGTTACTCTCCCGTCATTCCCGCCTTCGCGGGAATGACGACCTCAGAAGCGTGGGAACGAATTGTTGGAGTTTTGCGACACCCTCTCAAAGTACGGGGTTTTCCGCTTATTCGATAACAGGAACCAGACTCTATTACCGGGAACAAAGAGTTATCGTAACTAACTAATCGGTTAGTGACATTTTAACGACAAATACTTAACTTAAGAAAAAACCAAAATTACAACTATTTGCAAAGCATGGAAGCGGTGAGTTGATTCTAATCTAATCAATCAATTTCAAACTAATGGAGAAAATACTATGGAACCTGTTAGACATTCAATCAACTCGATGAATTTTACATCGCAGCCATTAAATCTTTCGGGTACATCCTTCGGGGTTACTTCACAGGCTTCTGATATTGTTAAAAAACTGATGGATAAAGTATCATTCGGAATCCTTGGCACTCAGGG
>NZ_JAHHPN010000474.1:0-3308 GCF_024606325.1 Endozoicomonas sp. ONNA1 | reverse complement strand
CGTTCACTGGGTAAGCCGCCAAGCACCTCACAAAACTCCACGCCTGTTCTTTGCAGGTAATAGCGCTCACCTTGGGTGTGGCCAAAGATACCTCTGATTAACCCTGAGCGAGTATACTCGCAGACAGTAGCGCCAAAACGATGGCTATAGTGAACATTAATGTGTGGATTACCCGCAAGCTCTTCAGCAGCTATTGGGGTATCAGCCATAATTTTACACATAGCACTATAGCCATAGGCGTTTACTACCTTAGCCTGTTCAATACTCTGACCCTCTGAGCGCATCATTTCTGGATAAGCTGATTTTTCCAAAGCCTCAGCAGTCCAGACACTGACTGAACTATCCAGACCCAACATTGCCCGCTTGATTAAATCATCAGGCAATTTATACAATTCATGTACCCTACCCTTTTCAAAGACCAACTCTCTACGATAGCCAGAGCGTCTTACAAAGAGTTTTAGATACAGCCTTGCATTGGGTATCTGTGCAAAGAGTTTATTCTTTACAGAGACGATATGATCGACTGATAACGCATAATCTCGATGACTAAGCATTCGTGTATGAGTTATCAGGTTTTGATGCAGTCTGACACCCTTAAATATATCAGGATTATCTTCTTCTTTGGCAATTAGATAAAACTCAATATCATCTTGATAATGAATGGTGTCGGTATCATCTTTTGGTGGGTGGACAAGGTACTTTTGCTGCGCATCCAATTCACTGGTAAAGGTGGGCAAATCATCGAGTGCAAATTCAGACTGACGATAAATACTACTGTCATATACGTGTTCAATAAAACCATCGGCAAATTGTAATGCTGGTCTAATCTGACCAATAATGTATCCGCCTTGAAACAACAATGAGTGGCCATCACTCAACGTGTTATGATACCGACGGGCATTATTGATGGCGACAATGTCATTGCCATTAACAGGCTCAATGCCAACTGATACCATCTTAGGTAACTCATCATTACGTCTTACGCTATCAAAGTAACGGTTAGAGTAGGATCTTAAGTATAGAGACTCTACTGATAAATCAGCAATATGATCTTGTACTTTGACAGCAATAATAAGTCCCCGTCCGCGCGTTTCTCTTATAAAGGCGGTACCCCTTGGGAACTCAAGACCAGAATCAACATACAAGTTAGTCCAAAGCGCCTCTTTATTAACCAGCTCCAAAAGTGATACCCAAGTCTCTTTTATGGTTTCTTCAATACCCAAAAACTCTTTGGGTATTTGACCAATAAAATAACCATGATAAGCTTCATTCGTGCTTGGTAGCGCAATAATCTCCCACCCGGTGTCAATAACGTTCTTTAATCCCCGACGGGGGCTGAAACGAGCCAGACGTATAATGGATGGTGTATCCATCTCAGGACTACACCAGACATGCTTTAAGGCATGATCCACCAAAAAGTTTGCCATGGTATGATCCCCCCCTTAGATTAATGGCTGCTTTCTATTTTGATGACACGCATCAGGTTACGGGCAAAGTCTTCGCCACCATGACGTTTTGACATAGACTCAGCTAATTTTGATAAGGGTGTATTTTTAAATCCACGTTCATTGAGGGTGAGCCATGACAAAGCCAGCCAAGCCGGTGGATACTCTATACCCACCGCCATCATTTCTTTAGCGTTCGCTCCTCGCCAACCGTAGGTTACGATGGATATAAGTAATGGGACATTAAGCGTATCTATTCTAGGATTATCAATGCTGTTCTTAATAGCTTCGATTAAGTTTTCGATATGATAGCCCTTATAGATAGGATTTACAATTTCAAATACCTGATTAAAAGCGATATTGGATGCTCTGGCAATTTGGGTGCAAGTACGTGCCAGCTCTTTTTCACTGTACTCAATGTCATTGAATCGAAACTGATTCAGATAAAAAAACATGACATGTATCGTGATTCGCATTTGATTATCAGGATCTAACCCAAGTTTCTGAGCTATGTTGGTTGCAATCCAACGCCCATACAAAGCGAGTGGGAAACTACCTGCTGTTAACAGATCCTGATATCTTTCTTTAGTCCAGATGGATTGTAAAAACCCATTAAGACTTAAAGACTGAAAATTAAGTCGGTCTGAAATTTCTGATTTATCCGAATTACGGTTGTATTTGGTGTAGGGTCTGACATCAACAAAAGTCAGTTCTTCATCACCCAAGCTTTTGTTTTTGATAGTAATGGGGTGACTAAAGGGTGGGATGTCTTTATTGGAATCCGTAATCATCCAAATAGCGTAATTCTTAACCCCGAAGTATTCCAGTGGTTGTAACTCTTCTCGAAGATAGCCTTCGCTAAGCCGTTCAATAACTGGATCTATACGGTAGTCTTGACAAACAGTCGTGTCATAAGCATTGTGTAACATAGTTAAATCCCAAAAAAAGAATAGTTGTAATCGACGTCAAGGTGTCATCTTTATGATGTGAACTGCCGTTGTTGTGGTTTAATTATCATTTCCAACCCTTAGGGGAAGGTCTATATCATAACTAAGGAGAAAACGATGGCTGCAATTACCAACGGTACACCGCGTGCTATCCTGAGAGGCTTACAGGATCTCAGTGGTCGTATTGTTCCGCCAGAGCGTGAAGAAATTCCTATCCACTTGCCTAAGATAATGTTGATGGCCGCTTGGGGTCCTGAAACCATGCAACTGCTGGGTGGGGCCGAAGCCCGTACTATGTACGGTGATGAGACTTTTGATTTGCGTAGTCAATTTGCGAATCATCAAACGGTGCTTCATAACGTTATCGCTGCACGTGCTAATAAAACTATGATCAAGCGTATTGTGCCTGATGATGCTAAAAAAGCACGTGTGCAGCTGGCACTGGATTACTCAACTGCAACAGTGCCTGCCTATGAACGTGATGTTGCTACTGGTAAATTCAGACTGGATGATCAGGGTGCTAAGATCCCTATTGATGGTACTGATTACGCCGGGTATCGCCTTCGCTGGGTACTTAGAGAGATTAGTGAATTGGGTGCTGGGGTGCCTTCTGATAGCCCAAACAGTGTTAATATTGACGCTACTCCTGGCACGGTTATGCCGGTTCTTGAGTTTGAAGTACCTCACTTTGGTGCCATGGGTTCTAATCTGGGCTTTCGTCTGAGTGCGCCTACTACAGATAGCGCTGAAGCTTTAGATATGGACCTGGCTGAAGCGGCTCAGGCTACTATTTTCAGAATGCAATACGTCACTCGACCCGATGCACTGGCTTCTGCCTCTGCGATAGTCGCTGAGACCGGTGAGCAGTTTGTTGACTTCGCCCTTAAAGCGGGCGTGATTGATAAGTATGATATTC
>NZ_JAHHPN010000473.1:0-1722 GCF_024606325.1 Endozoicomonas sp. ONNA1 | reverse complement strand
TGCATTGCAGAAGGCATTAACCGCTGGCAGGCCGGTGGTATTCCGGGGACTGGAGAGTAATCCGACGCTTCAGCAACTTCTGGAACCCCTGGCTGTTGGGCAACCTCTGTTGGTGAATGGCCAGTTGCAGGCCTATCCAAAGGCTCATGTCAAAATACTCTGGCCTGAGTTTGCGAGGAGCACGTCTTCGGTATTGACTTCCATGGTTGCCACGGGTAAACCTTGCCCTGAGGTCAATCTCTGGGATATCAGTGCCCAAAGATATGATATCCCCCGGACTGAGCTGCCAGAACAAGCACTTCACTCACTCTACAAAGCCTTTAAAACCGTACCTGCCCACCTCTGTAACCCACTGCCTGAAATGACCGAAGGGTTGCTGAATAACCTGATACTGACTGCCCGGCGAGCACAGCAGGTTGACCACTCCCCAAAACTCCTGCCCCGCCACTGGCGCAAGGCCATTAACAGCGTCATCACCCATGGCACCCGACAGAATCCGGTAGTGCGGGATTTTATGAAAGTGGCTTGTTGGTGGATACTGCCGGATGCTTGTAAAAAGCCGGATGAGCATCCCCCTCCCTCGGTGGACCCGGATCAGTTAACTGCCATCATCAACGGTTCCCTGCGGCTGGACAGAACGTTTGTGAAGCAAAACCTATGGCCACTGGCCCGAGTTTTTGACCCGCGGTTATTTAAGGACTGCCCATTTCAACTGTCTTATGAAAAACCATTTTCAAAGTGTGATGAAAAAGAAGTTCTGGGCAGGTTCTGTGCCATGATCGTGGCTCATGCGCCTGAACAACAACGTCAGGCAATGGCGCATCAGTTGCAGGTCGATCCGGCAGCAGCGCCCCGTCTACGGTTAGCCATCAGGCCATCAAGACAGATCAAACGTTTGCAAGATGCACTGGCTTCTGGTTGGCGGTTACCTTTGTCACCAGGGCAGACGCGGTCCGATGCCATTCTCGCTCTGGCCACTGATTGTTTTCACATGGCCAGAAGAGAACATGACGCAGAGAACCCTGACGAAGAACGCATTGAGCGAATTGAATACGTAGAAAACCGACTGTCTCAATCACTGGAATGGCAAGGTTCTGCCGATCAGCCCATGTCAGCGCTGGCGGACGATCTTTATCACGGCTCGACTAATCAGAAGGATCGTGAAAGTCGTCGATTATCACGACTCCATGACCGGTTAGCAGACTCTCCCGTTATATTCGTGCAAGGAGAAACCGGCACCGGGAAAAGTTACTTTTCTGCCAGAATGGCAGAGGCTTCGGGAGAGGCTTCAGTGCTGTCCCTTGGGCCTTCTGACAGCGAACAGACCCTGATGCAACGCTGGCAGTGGCAAGAACACCCCGATGGTGACCGCTCTACGGAACAGCAAAACCGGATGCTGATGGAATGGGCCAGGACACCCGACAAAGACGGACACTATCTCACTCTGGTTCTGGATGAAGCGAACCTGGCCAAAACCGGATTGCTGGCGTCATTAAACGGCTTATGGGAACCGGAACCCTGTATCTATGTGAATGGCCACCCTGTCAAGGTTAGCTCAAAACACCGGGTCATTCTCACCGGTAACCCGGATCATTATGCCGGACGCCAGCTGGATCCGACCCTGAAAGAGAAACTGCCTATGGCTTATTACCCACCTTTGGACCAGGCTTTCCTTCGGGACAGGGTGGTGGAACCGGCTCTGGTTAAGCAATTACAACGGCA
>NZ_JAHHPN010000472.1:0-11877 GCF_024606325.1 Endozoicomonas sp. ONNA1 | reverse complement strand
CCAGATAAAACTTCAGCATATCCATCCATTTGGGGTCCAGCCTGACCACCTGAACTCTGTCGTATGCAGTACTTCTCTTCTCAAAGATGGCAACGTTGGCACCGGCTTCGAACTGTGACAATGCCAACGTCAGCCCTGTGGGGCCGGCCCCTTCAATAGCTACCCGGGGATGAGTTCTGGCCTCATCATGCTGTTTAATCAGCCAGTCGAGCTGCGCCAGATCAACCTCTTCTCCCCTCAGTGTGCCGATTTCCAGAATCTTCGATAGTTTTTCGTATTCCTCCTCCTCAACTATCCAGAAACCACGGTCTGAGAGCATTGCCATGTCCCACCGTCTGCCCGCCGTCAACTGAATATTCAGCAGTACACGTCTTGATTCCGCTATCAGCTCTCTTTCTTCTTTGGTCAACGCCTCACCCGCTTTCAAGCGTTCTCTGATAGCTTCTACATCTAACTGGGTTACTTCATCACTCAGACGATCCAGCTCCGCTATCACCTGAGCTTTATCGTGAGCTAACTGAAAAAGCATCTGCTCAATGTCAATACCAAATCGCGATTCGAGTTCAGGATCACGGCTCATTGCGTCAATAAAGCGAGCAGTTTTCTGCTGCACCAACTCCCGTGGGTGGCCGTGAATAGAAGGTTCTTTGCGGGTGACATTAATGAAGAATTTCTTAATAACTCTAGCCAGGGCCTGGTCACGGTTTGTATGAGGAAAGCCACTCCAGTTAGCCAATAACTGCTCATATTCATCTTCTGAAAGGCGTTCAGGCAAAGAGTGTATAACCTCCTCAATCACCTCATTGACCAGATCCCGAAAACCATCTGATTGGCGGGTATCTTTAAAATGCTCTTCCAGCTTCGCAATATTCTGATTCAGCCTGCTGCTATCCGGTATTCGCTCAGGGGCAAGGAGCAAAGTCGTGTAATAACCTTTAATAGCCTGGCGGGCATCATAAAGGGAGACGGACGAAATGGTGTCAATCAGTTTTGGAAAGGCTTTTACTCCGTCTTCCGCCTCATTGAGCATCATTCCTATGGACTCAGGTCCCTGAAACACGTTGAGGTTTTCGAGGTGGCTGAGAGTTTTTTCTCTCATCCTTTGCCTCTCCCCGGGGCTGAACCCGGGGATAACACCCGTAGCGACAGCATTGATAAGACGGCTTCTATCCTGTGTATCCAGATGTTTGTCACGAAGCGCCATCAAGACCTGGTCGTACAAAACAGCCTCGGCATCTCTTTTAGCTATGGCTCTAATCTCTCTTACTGACTTTCTGAGAGTAAAAAAGTCAAGCAGTCTTCTGAACAGGTTCTTACGGGGTTTGACCTTGACAACCTTTCTCCCTCTGAAAGTCGTCAAAGAGCCCTGCTCTGTTCTCTCAGGACATTCAGTCACTTCAATCCGGCCCACTCCTCCTTTTTTATGAATCGCCTCAAGCTCTGAGACATTTTTCATCAAATCAACGAACTGAGAACTCGATCCTGGCCTGCCTGTGCCTCCTAAACTCATAGCTCCCTGCCTCCGTGCCTGAGTGGTGCGTCAGATGCGACGAAAAAATAATATATCCGGTAACCGTCTCGCTTAATCATTCACTTAATAGTTTATACCGAGAGGCTACTGGCCTGGGACAGATCCATCAGCTCCCGATTGGCTACAGTAAACATGGCCATTTCGTGCACACTGGCATTACGAATTTCGGATAAAACAGCCTGCCAGCGAGCCACTAGCCCGTGGTGCTGTACCATCCATTCATCCAGTTTCTGACTCAGATCTTCTTCACTCGCGGTATTAAGTAAACCAATAGTCAAAGCTCTCTGCTGCCAGATCAACTCATCACGAATACTGTCCCGGGCTAATGACTGCCAGTGATTCACAACTTCAATATTGCCCAGCTGTATGCTGTACCAGTTCAACTCTAATCGCTCACCCACCGCAAAGTAAGCAAGAGCAACCTTTTCGATGGGTTGTCCAATCTGATCGGCAGCCTGAATAATTGACAGGGCACTTAATAGGTGTCTCTGACCACAGACGACTTTGGCCAGACTTTCCGGCACCTGGTCACTAATCATCCTGGCCATTTTACTATCCAGCTCTTCTCTCTCGGACTCGCTGAGGTAATCCGTGAACGATTCAACAAAACTGCTGATAAGTGGACCAAAATGTTCAATACTCTCTGCCGCCAGAAGATTCTGGCGCTTGAGTCGGATAAACCAGCGGCTGGCACGACGAGTCAATTTAATCAACGACACCATCATCTGCTGCTGCGTAGTGGTGGTAAGCTGGTGATCCAGATTTTCGATGGCGTGCCAGTAATCTGAGATACGGAAAACATCCCTTGCAACCATAAAGGCCCGGGCAATCTCTGCCGCACTGGCACCGGTAGTCTGACGAACCCTGAGCACATAAGTGATACCCATCATATCGATCATATGATTGGCTATCTGGGTCGCTACAATTTCCCTTTTCAGACGGTGTTGATCAATCTGTTCTGAGAACTTTTCTACCAGGGTATCAGGAAAGGAGGTGTGCAACTCATTGGTCATATAGGGTTCATCAATAACATCCGAACTGATCAGTGCTTCCTTGAGATCTGCTTTGCTGTAGGAGATCAGCAGCGACAGTTCCGGACGGGTTAAACCCTGACCTGCTGCCAACCGTTCTGCAAGAGCCTCATTATCAGGCAGGAATTCAATAGACCGGTCGAGCTTACCTTCTCCTTCCAGATACTCCATGAAGCGCTTGTATTCGTCCATGCGATAACGGGCTTCTGATTCTGCGAGGGAAATCGCTTGAGTCTGGCGATAGTTGTTGGAAAGAACCAGCCTTGAAACGTCGTCGGTCATGCTTTCCAGTAATGCATTGCGCTGCTTCACGGTCATGTCACCACTGGCAACAATATCGTTGAGAAGAATCTTGATATTCACCTCGTGGTCAGAACAATCAACCCCACCAGAGTTATCAATAAAGTCTGTATTCAATGCCCCGCCCTGCAGGGAATACTCAACCCTTCCCAACTGACTGAGACCCAGGTTGCCGCCTTCACCGACTACTCTCGCCCTGAGTTCACAGCCGTTAATACGAAGTGGATCATTAGCCTTGTCACCGACATCGGCATGACTTTCATTGATAGCTTTCACATAGGTGCCAATACCACCATTCCAGATTAGGTCGACGGGAGCCCTCAAGAGTGAACGTATCAATTCGTTAGGCGTCATTCGGCCTGCTTTGATATCAAAGCGTTCCTTCATTTCGACCGATACTGTTATGGACTTGGCGTGGCGGGAGAAGATACCACCGCCTTTAGAAATAAGAGATTTGTCATAATCCTGCCAGCTGGAACGGGGAAGATTAAACAACCTCTGCCGTTCAAGATAACTGCGCTTTACATCAGGGTTTGGATCAACAAATATGTTTTGATGGTTGAAGGCAGCGACCATTTCCAGAGTTTCAGATGAGAGCATGCCATTGCCAAAAACATCTCCTGACATATCCCCAACCCCAATGACCGAGATCGGATCTTCCTGAACGTTCACACCGCGTTCACGGAAATGACGCTGTACCGAAACCCAGGCTCCCTTGGCGGTAATACCCATTTTCTTATGATCGTAACCCACACTACCACCAGAAGCGAAAGCATCGCCCAGCCAGAAGCCGTATTCGTTGGCAATCTCATTGGCAACGTCAGAGAATGTAGCAGTTCCCTTGTCAGCTGCTACGACCAGATAAGTATCATCATCGTCATAAAATACGACAGACTTCGGATGAACAACATCGGATTCGGAAAGGTTATCAGTGACATCCAGCAAGGCACGGATAAATGTCTGATAACAGGCCACTCCTTCTTCCATGATAGCTTCCCGATGACCGTCTACCGGCAGCTGTTTAGCAACAAAGCCCCCTTTGGCACCCACCGGAACAATCAGGGCATTCTTGACCTGCTGAGCCTTCACCAAACCCAGGATCTCAGTCCGGTAATCTTCCACCCTGTCAGACCAACGCAGCCCTCCCCGAGCGACTTTGCCACCGCGAAGATGAATACCTTCCACCCTGGGAGAGTAAACAAATATTTCGTAAAGTGGCACCGGCTTTGGAATATCAGGAATCTCCCGTGGTGACAACTTATAGGAAATATACGACTTCGTATTACCATCAGAATCAAGCTGGTAAAAGTTGGTTCTCAGAGTAGCCATGATCACACTCTGAAAGCGGCGAACAATCCGGTCTTCAGTGAGTACCGTTACCTGATCCAAAGCCTCAAGAATGGCTTGCTGAATCTGCTGCTGTCGACCAAGCCGTTGAGGATTAGACAGAGAAAGCTCCGGGTTAAAGCGTGTTTCGAAAAGCTCTACCAGCAAACAGGTGATTTTTATATTATTGCATAAGGTTTCGGCAATATAAGTTTGACTAAAACCCATACGAATCTGTTTGATGTATCGGGAATAAGACCGGAGCATGGCGACCTGACGCCAGCTCATTCCGCAAGCCAGCACCAACAGATTAAACCGGTCATTCTCAGCCTCCCCAAACCAGACCTTTTCAAACGCCACCTTGAATGTCTTGCCAACTTTCTGGATATCCATTGACTTCTGAGGGTCATAGCTCAACAGAAAATCATGAATCCAAATGACCTGACCATCGCTCTTGCGAATAAGATAGGGATACTCAGCCAGTACCCTCAGTCCAAGATTCTCGATAATCGGAATCTGGTCAGCCAGTGGCAGAGGTTCGACATAATGATAGAGCTTGAAGTGAATACGGCCAGGCTCATCATTCAGGGAGCGGTAGAACCCCATAGACAGCGATGTCTTATCATTGATGCGTTCAAAGTGTTCAACATCAACAACCGCTGACTCAGGAGAAAATGCTTCCTTGTAACCGGCAGAAAAGCCTGAGGCATACCTGGCAATCAATTGATTGCCCTTGGCTTCTCCATTGGACTCCAGGAGCGCTGAACGAAATTCATCAATCCAGGAGCTGGTTGCCAGAGCCAGCTCATCATTGATTGCTTCCAGATCATACTCAATTCGTCCACGCAGTTTGAATATAAAATGTACTCTGGCGAGAACAGACTCAGAAAAATACGTGGTAAACTCCGAATCAACAGCTTGAAGTCGTTGACACAGAATCTCTTCCATTTTTATACGGAGACCGGTGCTGTAAACATCTCTGGGTACAAACACCAGTGCAGAACAAAAAGTGCCATAAGGATCCTGACGGATATAGATCCTGATCTTTTTTCGCTCCTGAATTCGGAGAATGGACATAGCCGTGGCGAACAGCTGGTCTCTGGGTGTCTGGAACAATTCATCCCGGGGGAAGACTTCCAGAATCTGCTCCAGTTCCTTGCCATGATGACTCTTTGGATCAAGTTCGGAGCGCTCAATCACTTCTCGGGTCTTGTGGTTAATATAAGGTATAGAGAAAGGGCTCTGACGATACACCGGAGAAGTATAAAGCCCGACAATTCTGGCCTCACCCTCCACCGAACCGTCCTCTGCGAATTGTCGTACGGTGATGAAGTCAGGATAGGCGGGACGGTGGACGCTTGAACGAACCGCTGCCTTGGAGAAGGAGAGCCAGTCTTTTTGCTCAAAGAAGTCCTTTTCTATAAAAGGTTCCAGTTTGAGTTGACCGATTTCCCCCTTATGGGTGGTTCTCAAAAGCCCCAGCAATGAATCGGAAGGACGAATAATCTGTCGCTGACCTTCTCTTTCCACCACTTTGAGCTCTTCGTAACCAAGAAAAGTGAAGTTATTGCTCAGCAACCAGTTTAGGAACTCCTTAACCTGTTCAGCCTGCCCCCCCGTCATGGAGCTGGCCAATTGCTCAACACGACCGGACATGGGTCGGTAGTCTTCGACTACCCTGACCACATCCGCCATCACTGCGGCCACCTGCTCGGCAATAACATCCAGTTCTTCTTCATTATCCTGACGATCAATCTCTACATAGATAATCGCCTCCCTGTGAACCGTTGCCTCAGCGTCCATATCGAATACCAGATTAAACTGGCTGTCCCTGCGGTTATGAATGACGGTATTGCGCAGGTTATGGATGGTTAGCCCGCGTTCATTCAATTTCATTCTCAGGGAGTCTACAAGGAAAGGCATATCCCGGTGAATGAGTCTGAGGATGCTATGGGTCGAGTGCCAGCCATGGTGAGGATAATCCGGATTCAATACCTCTATCTCCGGACTGTCAGGGTTATGGTGCTGGATAAACTTCCAGAACGAGAGGGTTGAGCCCAGAAGATCCCGACGCTTGCATTTGCTCAACTCCTGTCGAATATCCATGGAATAGTACTGATAGACAAACTCACGGAGGGCTTCTTTCTGCTGTTCGGGTATCTGGTTGCTTAACTCCTCAACAATTTTGTCCAAATACTCCTTTCGTTCCATAGTCTCGTGATGACCCATGCTGGCATCTCCGGATAAGAAAATGTATTGCCAGGGACCGTTGACGTCCTTGTCGGCCTGAAAATGACCACGTCAACAGCTTCTGAATAACAACTGATCCTGTTCAAGAACCCTGTTGGCCGTGACAGACACATTGAACAGGTTTATAGCCTGAAAGGAAACTTTTCAGGGAAAGACGCTGTCTAAAGCGAATTCACCCGATCTATTACCAACTTATCGACCTTTGCACCCTAATTAAAGAGTCTGGAATATCTCTGTCCAGAATTCGAAAAGAGGCTGTCAGTTTTCAGACAGCTTCCCATGAACAACTAGACCTGAGCAGACACTGAACCTATATTACAATGTCTCTACTTGAACTATAGGTAAAGGCCTTGCGCTTTGCCCATCAGGACTTTCAGCATGGATAAATACCGTTGATCCATCGATAAGACTGAAGGCAACAGGTAGAACAGGATGAACCGTCGGCTGACAATATCGGAGCCTTATAGAAGCAATATCTAAAGGCGCCCCATTGTCGCTGTCCGGATACGATAACGAACTTACATAACCACAGGCAGCTGTCAGGTATATCCGCTGTTCAGCTGCCGGGAGCTATCAGGGATTCAGGATTCTATGTCTAACAATTCAGAATTGAATGAACTCAGACAATACCTCTGTAGCTGTATTGTCGGACAGGAGCATCTGGTTGACCGTTTATTAATTACCCTGCTGGCCGATGGCCACCTGCTGGTCGAAGGCGCCCCCGGTCTGGCAAAAACCCGGGCCGTTAAAGCGTTGGCCGACGGTCTGGAGGCTGGATTCCACCGTATTCAGTTCACACCCGACCTGCTGCCAGCAGATGTAACGGGTACCGATATTTATATCCCTGAAGACGGCAGCTTCCGTTTCCAGCCGGGCCCTATCTTTCAAAATCTGGTGTTGGCCGATGAGATCAACCGCTCGCCTGCCAAAGTTCAGTCCGCTTTGCTGGAAGCCATGGCTGAGCGTCAGGTCAGCATGGGCCGGAAAACCTACCCACTCCCCAAAGTGTTCATGGTCATGGCCACCCAGAACCCGATTGAACAGGAAGGCACATACCCTCTTCCGGAAGCTCAGCTGGACCGCTTTCTGATGCACGTTCGGGTCAGTTACCCCGATGTCGAAGCCGAGCGACAAATTCTCAGACTCGCTCGTGGTGAAGCCATGAAACAGTCTCCGGTAAAACCGGTCACGCCCCTGACTCAGGCCAACGTTCTTGCCGCAAGACAGAAAGCTCTGGCCGTTCATATGGAACCCGTGGTTGAGGAATACATTGTTCAGCTGATCAATGCCACCCGTCACCCGGCCCTTTACAATGAACGTCTGGGTGAATACCTGGATTACGGTGCCAGCCCCCGGGGTACGATTGCCCTGGATCGATGCGCCCGCGCCAGAGCCTGGCTGAACGACAGGGACTATGTCAGCCCGGATGACGTTCAGGCAGTTGCCCACGATGTCCTTCGGCACCGACTGTTGCTGACTTTCGAAGCCGAGGCCGAAGGAAAAGATGCTGATCACATCATTGATCAGTTACTGAACCTGGTTCCCGTTGCCTGAGCCAGGAGCAAAGCATGAGTGGAGCATACTCACAACTGAATGAGCTGGTCAGCCTGCGTTTTCAGGCCAGAGAACTGGCCATTTTCCGTCAAAATCATTCCCACAGTCTGCTGGCAGGTACCGGCTATTCCCCTTTCAAGGGCAGAGGGATTGACTTTGAGGAGGTGCGTGCTTATCAACCGGGTGACGACATCCGGTCCATTGACTGGCGTGTCACTGCACGCAGGATGAAACCTCACACAAAACTTTTCAGGGAAGAGCGCGAGCGCCCGGTACTGGTTATGGTTGACCAGAGCCATTCGATGTTTTTTGGCAGTCAGTTAAACTTCAAGTCTGTCACTGCTGTCGAGGCTGGTGCCCTACTGGCCTGGGCCACGCTCCTGCACAGTGACCGTATTGGAGGTCTGATTTTTGATGAACAGGGACTCAGTGAGATTCGTCCCAAGCGTTCTAAAAAAACCTTGATGCACCTGCTCAACAAGCTTGAACACCATAATAGAAGCCTTAAGGCTGAAACCATTCCTCACCACCAACAGGACAACTATCTGAGCAAAGCATTGCGACACGCTCGCAGGGTCGCCCACCCGGGCACTCATGTTTTCGTTATCAGTGATTTTCAGCGACTTGACGAAGAGAGCTTTCGTCACCTGTCCCGGCTTTCAGGACATTGTGAATTAATCGCCGTACAAGTGACAGATCCACTGGAATCTGAGCTACCCAGACCGGGGCGCTATGACATTACCAATGGCATTCACCGGCAAACTATCAATACACGCTCCAGAGACCTTCGCCAGAAATACCGATCCCGGCATCATCGTTTCCAGACCTTACTAAAAGACCAGCTGGCCAGCCTAAAGGTGCCTCTTCTGGAGCTAGGGACTGATCAGGACACAGGCAGTCAGCTTCAAGCCTGGTTTGGCTCCCGAATGAATCCCCGGAGGTCGGTATGACACCAAATCCTCTGGATCAACTCCGGCCCAATCATCTACCCGATCCCGTCAGCTTATGGCCGCTGGCTCCCGGCTGGTGGCTGTCCGCCTTTCTAATCATAGTGATTGTCACCCTGATGACGCTGTTTGTGGTTCGCTACATTCGTCGAAATCGCTATCGCAGGCTGGCATGTAAACAGGCTCATTTTATTTTCAGCGCTTATCAGAAACACAATAATGCATTCCAGTTTGCCAATGACTGCAACCGTTTACTCAAACAGACAGCATTGCATGCCTACCCGGCCGAACAGGTCGCTCGTCTTCATGGCGACCCGTGGCTGGAGTTCCTCTCCCAAAAGAGTGGCATCCCCGCATTCAACGGGAACCCCGGACAAGCTCTGGGTGACGCACGTTTTCAGAAAATGTCTGTATCGAAAGAGATGCCCACAGTGAAAGAAGCGTCCGTAGCGAAAGACAAACCAGAGGTTGATGTGAATCAGCTCCATAAACTGACTGTCCGCTGGATCAGGAAACACCATGCTTGAGTTGCAATGGCCCTGGATGTTACTGGCCGCCCCCTTGCCCTTGCTGGTTTATCGTTTTGCCAGCCCCGCCACCCGTGCCTCAGGTGCTGCTTTGCGAGTCCCGTTTTATCGGGGGCTGGCTGATATTGCCGGTGAGCATCCTGCACACCAGGAAACACTTAAGCGCTGGCAAACACTGCTGCCCTGGCTGATCTGGATGCTGCTGGTCGTCGCTGCGTCAAAACCGGTCTGGCTGGGAGAACCGGTTCAAATAGAGAGATCAGGAAGAGATTTGATGATCGCAGTCGACCTGTCCGGCAGTATGGAAATCGCCGACATGGAACTGAAGGGCAAACCGGTGAATCGTCTGGTGGTGACCAAGCATGTATTGAACGACTTTATTGAAAAACGCAAGGGCGACCGGCTTGGACTGATTTTGTTTGGAACCCAGGCCTACCTACAGGCACCTCTCACCTTTGACCTGAAAACCATTGGCACCCTGATGGACGAATCAGCGATTGGCATGGCAGGCAATAAAACCGCCATCGGTGATGCTCTGGGTCTGGCAGTAAAGCACCTTCGTAAACGCCCCCAGGACAGTCGGATACTGATATTAATGACCGACGGTGCCAACACCGCCGGAGAAATTACACCTGTTCAGGCTGCAAAACTGGCCGCTTCGGAAAACATTCGCATTTATACCATTGGCCTGGGAGCGGATGAAATGATCCAGCCAGGCCTCTTTGGTTCATCCATTGGTGCACGGCGGATCAACCCCTCTGAAGATCTGGACGAAAAAACCCTGAAAGAAATTGCAGAGCTCACGGGTGGGCAATATTTCCGGGCAAAAAATACCGAAGGGCTTGAAAAGATATACGACGAACTCGACAAACTGGAGCCTGTCAGGCAGAACAAAGAACGCTTCAGGCCTGGCATAGCCCTGTTTTTCTGGCCTCTGGCACTGGCCCTGATTCTCAGCCTGCTCATGGCGACGCTGAGAGCCTTCCCTGAAGCATCAATTAGCCAGCCAGGGAGGAATCATTAATGAGTGAGCTTATCAGTCAATTCCATTTTCTGCGCCCTCTGTGGTTGCTGGCCTTCATCCCATGTCTGATTCTGCTGACCGCTTTTTGGCGACAACAGCAGCAAACCGGAGACTGGAAGCGGGTTATCGCCCCTGAATTATTGCAACACCTTACACAGGGTCACAGTGAGAAACAGAGCCGACTCCCCTTCTACCTGCTTTTGGCTGTCTGGACACTGGCCGTTCTGGCACTGGCTGGCCCTACCTGGCAAAAAATCCCCACCCCTGTTAACAAAAGTCTTCAGCCCCTGGTAGTCGTCGTAGATATGTCTTACAAAATGTATGCTGAAGACGATAAACCCGATCGACTTTCCAGGACTCGTTACAAACTGCTGGATCTGTTTAATATGCGCAAGGACGGGCTTTCAGCCCTGGTTGCCTTCGCAGGCTCAGCACATACTGTTGCCCCCTTAACAGACGACAATCGTACTTTAGCCAACCTGGTTCCGGCACTATCCCCCAAGATTATGCCGGAACAGGGAGACAACCCCATCGATGGCATTGAACAGGCCCTTGAATTACTGGCACAGGGAGCTGGGGAAGCGGGCGATATCCTCCTGATTACTGACCATATTCCAGATACACAGGTCAGCAAAATACGTTCACTGCTGCAAAAGAGCGGCAGTACTCTTTCAATTCTGGGCATTGGCAGCGAGAAAGGTGCTCCCATCAGCCTGCCCGGAGGAGGCTTCCTCAAAGACAAACAAGGCACCATTATTGTCCCCAAGAAGGATCGCCAGCAGCTCCGCCACCTCGCACAATCGACAGGTGGCACGTATGCAGACATGACTCTGGATGACAGTGATTTGAAAGCCGTTCTGCCAAAAGCCGGACTCAATGATAACTCAGTCAAGGTTGAGACGCAGTTTGACCAATGGCAGGATGCTGGCTTCTGGTTGGTATTGCTGCTTTTGCCTCTGGCACTGTCCGGCTTCAGAAAAGGCTGGTTAACCGTCTTCCTGCTGGCAACAATAATCCCTTCCCCTCCAGCACAGGCGGTAGAATGGAACAGCCTCTGGCATAACGATAACCAACAGGCTATGGAAGCACTCAATAACCAAAAGCCTGAACAGGCCGCTGAAAAGTTCACCCGACTGGACTGGAAAGGTGAGGCCCTCTATCAGGCGGGTAAGTACGAAGAAGCAGCCAGTGAATTTGCCCGTTCCAATACCGCAAAAGGCTTTTACAACCAAGGTAATGCCCTCGCCAGAGCCGGCAAGCTGGATGAAGCAGAAGCCGCCTACGACAAAGCCCTTGAGCTAAACCCCGGCATGGAAGATGCTATCGCCAATAAAAAGCTGATTGAAGACCTGAAAAAGCAGCAGCAACAGCAACAACAGCAACAGCA